>WQXZ01000150.1 GCA_009781525.1 Coriobacteriia bacterium
ATATTTGATTGTCGTTCGGGCTTAAGGCGAGCTCTAAAGCACCAACAGTCGATGGCAGGATGGGCAGACGCCTATGCCGGACTCATCAAGCTCGGCTTTGGCCTTGGTCAGCTGACCTTCCGATAGCTCGATGTAACAGGCACTGCAGATACGACCGCCAAGAATCGCAGCACCGATGCCCTGTTTCAGCTCGCGCTGCCGATCGTAGCGCGCCACCAACGCCTCCGGTAGCAGGGCAACCAGTCGACTGCGCTGGGTGCTCAGCTTGTCGATCTGCTCGTTGATGCGCTCGGTATTCTCGTTCAGCGCACTGGTCAGCGCGTCCTGTCGCTCTGCGATGGCGTCAGCTCGTGAAGCAAGCTGCTTCTCTATATCGCTGATTTTTTGGATGCCCCCCATAAGTTCGCTGATGTCAAAATCAATCTTGTCGGATCGCTTGTTCAAACTGTCAATCTCGTTTGCCAGCAGTACGACCTCTTTATATTTGTCGCTGTTGTCTTCGATCTGCTTTTGGTTGGCAGCGATCTTTTCTTTAAGCATCGAGTCTTCGTCTCGCAAAGCTCTGATGCTCATCTCCTGGCGAAGCCGCAGCTTGGCTACCTGCTCGGATCGCTCCGATAGCTGCTCCAGCGATTCAGCCAGCTCAACAAGCTTCGGTCTTTGCGAAAGCGATCCCAGCTGACTCTCAAGCTGCATTAACAGCCTGTCGATATCAACCAGCTTCATCAAAGTTTGTCCATTATTTGTCGAGCTCATCTCACTGCTTCCTTCCAGGGTCGGCCTTTGCAGCCTTCATGTGCTCGTTTGATCAGCGCGATGTCGGCCACCTATAAAGACAGTGCGCCCGACTGTCAGACTCAAGCGATTTTGTCTATTTTGTAAAACCCAACTCACGGCATATGAGCATAGCACAGTATGCAGGCTTGGCTCAGCAATGTTTTTAAAGTCAGTGCCATTAGTCGATGCAGGCAGCCTCTGTTCTCGCTTCTGGCAAGCCTCTCAGTTAACCCTGGTTACAATAAAGCACTGATGGATTTTTCGGTTACGCTCAAAATCGGCAGGAATCGTCTGCGCGCTGATATCGACCAGGTGAACCTTTGCCTTTGCCAGCGCTTCTAAGTCCGGCTTAAAAGTTCTCAGATTTGTGGAGAAGATCGCCTCCCCCTCTTTGGTCAACAATCTTGAAACGGAGATCAGAAGTTCGACATGGTCTCGTTGGACATCCCAGCTGCGTGATCTCATCCGACTGGAGTTGGAAAAGGTCGGTACGTCAACCAGTATCAGACCGAAGCGATTGGGAGATGCTTCGGTACTGGTTCTTGCTGCGCGTTTCTGTTGTACCCAGCTAAGCACGTCTTCCTGTTCGAAATACAGGTCGGGCTGAGTTCTTTTGCTGTTTCTTGTTCTACCGATAAAGCCATTGAGCGACATGTTTCGTCTTGCCCATGTCAGGTAGGTGTTCGAGATATCCACTGTTGTCACACTCTTCGCCCCACCTGCTGCCATGTAGACGCTTGCAGATCCTGTGTAGGCAAAGAGATTCAGGCAGTCTTTATTCTTGGCTTTCTGACGCAGAAGCTCCCTGATGTTGCGATGATCCAGGAAAATCCCCGTATCCAGCCGACTGGCCAGGTCTATCTCAAACAGCAGGTTGCCCTCTTCAATGATGTGAGTGGCGGATGCGTTCGATTGTTCCTGGCTGTATTGGGAGCCGCCTCTTGAACGTTGGCGACGTTTCAGGAAGATATTCGCTGCTCTCACGCCAAGAACAGCTGATGCTGTGCGCAGGGCTTCTGCTAATCGCGCGTTGGTTTTGTTCTTATCCATATAACCTGGCGCACTGTATTCGGCAATATGCAGCCAGCGTTTATTGGCGTCTGCGCTGCTCTTTGCGCCTTGATACAGGTCGATAGCCAGGTTGAAATCCGGCAGATCAGCGTCGTAGATCCGATAGTTTGATACGCCTGTACGCTGCGCCCATCTACTACGATGCCTGGCCATTTTCTGCAACCTGTTAGCAAGCTCTGTTGATTCGGCTATCGTTTGAGATAGTCTTAAAGCAGTGTCTGATTCTGCGCTTTTATGCCAAACCTTTATGGCAGTCTCGATAGAGCCATTCATTGTCTGGTAGCTTGCCGCTGGATCTGCCATCAGAGTATTGCTTAAGAATGTCTCAACCATTTCATCTGGTGAGATAATAACCGCGGTCGCGGCTCCTTCGAAGCGTGCGACAGTTGCAGCCAGTGCCGAATAAAGAGCCGGTAGCTGCGCACCTGTTGCCATTCGTTGGCCATATGGTGGGTTTGTTGCCAGTAGCATTCTTTTTTCAGGTTGGTGTTCGTCCCAGCTTAAGTCGCTCAAGTCAGCCTGGCTGAACCTGATAGCCTTCTCTACTCCTGCTCGCTTCGCACTTTTCGTAGCAACCTGGATTGCATTAGGGTCGATGTCGCTGGCAATGATCATCGGCTGCGGTAGTGAACCAAGCTGTTGTAAACCTTGCTCGGCTCGCTCGTCAGCCTCGTCCAAGATTTGCATCCATAACTCTTCCTGATGCTTTGCCCAGCCAGAAAAACCCCAGTAGTCTCGCAGTAGACCTGGTGCTCTGTCTGAGGCAAGCAGCGCGGCTTCGATAGCTATTGTTCCTGAGCCGCATAGTGGGTCGATTACTGTGTCAAATCCCAGTCTTGATGGCGCGTCAATTGAACTCTTCGCCAAGCTGTCTAAGTCTCCAGCGAGTATCATCGCCGCAGCCAATGTCTCGCGTAATGGCGCAGTGATTGCAGAGCTAGGCACCCGATAACCTCGACGATGCAGTGGCTCTCCTGACAGGTCGATTGCGACTCTGGCTCTGTTGCCTCTGA
Organism: Coriobacteriia bacterium; assembly: GCA_009781525.1. Lineage (GTDB taxonomy): Bacteria > Actinomycetota > Coriobacteriia > Coriobacteriales > UBA8131 > WQXZ01. The sequence continues at coordinate 2,862 of WQXZ01000150.1, forward strand.
GCCCTATATTGATATTCACGTCAGGGCGACTGCGATCTACTTCAGGACGCTCACCACGTAGATCACGCAGCCGGTCTGCGATTGCATCCTTTGCACGCAAGGCAACGTATTGACTGTTTTTCAGATTCTCATTCGTTCCGCTTGCGTTGATTTGAAAGCTCGCACCTTTACCGATATGGTTTTCCCAACCTATTGACCTGATTCCCTGATAAAGACTATCTGCATCATCTGCTTGCACCCTGTCTATGACCAAAAGCACTCTACTTGCAGTACGCAACCAGAGGCAGGCACGATAGGCGATTCTTAGCGGAGCCTGTAAGGAGACACCGTTTACCAAGGGGCGTAGCCTGCTGGCTCCCAGTAAGCGTAGTTCTGCTGCCAGGATGTTCTCTAGCCCACGGCTACAAGTAACAAAGAGCTCATAGCGCTCCTGTTCGATTTCTTTTCTTTGAGATTCCATGTTTATTGCCGATCGCTTGGTCTAAGCTCTCTATTCGTAATAATCAAGTTGGTCGTCAGATTCGTCCCAGTCATGATCATCTAAAGCTTCGTGAATCTGACTCCAATCAATACCGAAACGCTCCGAGTTCTTCTCGTCATAATAAACCAAGGCCAAACCTACAACACTCAGGTCATCGCTACTAACCATTTGTAGAAGACTGAATAGTCGGTGCACTGATTCCAGTCCCGGCAGGGGTAGACTGGCTTCATCTGCTGCATCCAGGGCAACTGACAGGTCGCGTAGATAGTCCCTTGCGCTCTCTTCGGCATGAAAAGCCTCTTCGATTACCGACTTGCCAAAGTGACGCGCTACGCTAGCGCTTTCATGTGCATCGCTTTCAAACAGGTTGAGCGTCGTGAATTTATCCACATTGTAGGCTCTGGCAAAAGCCAGAGCCTCGACAATGGCTACCAGACCGCCGGCTACAGAAATCTGCCAGGAAAGTCTGGTGGCAATGCCTGCTCCAGCCTCACCTACGTAGTGGACTTGCTCGGACAGCAGATCCAGCGCGGTTTTCGCTTGCACGAAGGCTTTTGCCTCGCCTGCTGCGAACACGATGGCTCTTTTGTCTTGTAGCGTGCTTTTTGCTCCGACAATTCCGGCGTCAAGGTAGCTGTGATCGTGAACCGCAG
>WQXZ01000151.1 GCA_009781525.1 Coriobacteriia bacterium
CGCGTAACCTGTTTGGGCTGATAATCAAGGGAATTCCAGACGACATTCGCTATCCGCTACCAGACAATTGGCCTGCAAGGCAGTATCCGTTGCGCAAGGACTGGCAACAGCAGACGTCAGAAGAGCAGAAGGAGACCCCGAGAAACCGTCGGGGTAGAAGGAGGGACTGATGGCTAAAGTCACCATACCTTTAGGGCCTCAGCATCCAGCACTAAAGGAACCTGCAAACTTCGCACTTTCGTTGGACGGCGAGCGCATCATCGGCGCTGCAGTCAACCTAGGTTACAACCATCGCGGCATTGAAAAAGCCTGCGAGTCGCGCAACTACACCCAGACCCTCTATCTGATCGAGCGCATCTGCGGCATTTGCTCGCATTCGCACTCCACCGCTTTCGCACGGGCGGTCGAGGAGGTTGCTGGAGTCGAGGTGCCGATCAGAGCTGAGTGGATAAGAACTCTGGTTGCCGAGCTGGAGCGTCTGCACAGCCATATGCTTTGGCTGGGTGTTGCTGGACATGAGCTGGGCTTTGACACTCTGTTCATGGTGAGCTGGCGTGACCGTGAGCTGGTACTTGACCTGCTTTCGAAGATCACCGGCAATCGCGTGAACTATGGAGTCAACAAACTTGGCGGCGTACGCTGTGACATCACGCAGGAGCACATTGACCTGATTAAGCCTGTGCTTGACCAGCTTGACGAGTCGATCAAGTACTACATTGAGCTGGTTACCAACGAGCGCACCCTGGCTGCCCGCATGCTGGGCGTGGGTACCTTGAACTATGACGATGCGGTGGCTTATGGCGCTTCGGGACCGGTTGCTCGGGCTGCCGGAGTAAACAGGGATACCCGAAGGGATGACCCTTATGCTGCCTATCCAGAGATTCCTTTTAATGTGATTATCGATGACCACGCGGACGTATATGGCCGCGCTGTGGTGCGCGCTCTAGAGCTGGTTGAGAGCGTCAAGATTATCCGCTTTATATTAGATAACCTACCCGATGGTCCGCTTGAGACCAGAGTTCCCAGGCGCATTCCTGAGGGCGAAGCATTCAGTAGATACGAAGCTCCTCGTGGCGAGGACGTTCATTATATTAAAGGCAACGGCACCGATAAGCCTGAGCGGGTGAAGGTGCGTGCCCCTACGATGGCAAATGCTGCTTCGGTAGCCTTGATGCTGCAGGGTAGTTATCTGGCAGATGTGCCGATTATCGTTGCAGCTATCGACCCATGTTTCTCCTGCACCGACCGAACGATATCCGTTGTTGATTACTCGAGCGGTCGGGAAGGCACTTTGGACTGGCAGGCTCTGCGCAAATACTCGATAGATTGGTATCGAAGCCAGGGCATCGCGTTCGATGATCTAAGTAGAAGGATGTGAGATGGCGATACTATCGATACTCATATTCCCAGGCTTTCTTTTTCTGGCGTTCTACGGAACAGTATTCGAGTTCATAGACCGAAAAGTCTATGCTCGCCTGCAGAACCGCAAAGGTCCGCCGTGGTATCAGCCGATTGCAGACTTTATCAAGCTGCTGGGCAAGGAGACAATCGTGCCTAACGAGGCTAACCGAACGGTCTTCCTGCTTCTTCCGGTTGTTACAGTCGCAGCAGTAACAACCGCCTTTCTCTCGGTGCCCATCTGGTCAACCCAGGCAGCCATGCCCTTCTCTGGCGATATGATCGTCGTCTTGGTGCTGCTGACAATCTGCCCCCTGACCTTCTTTATCGCCGGCTGGAACTCATCCTCACTCTATTCAACCATCGGCTCACAGCGGGTGCTGACACAGCTGTTTGCCTACGAAGTGCCGCTGCTAATGTCGTTGATCGGTCCGGCTATTCTTACCGGAAGCTGGTCGCTTTCAGAAATCGCTGCATTTTATGTGGATAAACCCCTGTTTGCTCTATTCAACCTGCCAGGCTTCGTTGTTGCGATTCTCGCTGGACAGGGCAAGCTTGAGCGGGTTCCTTTTGATACTCCAGACGCAGAGACCGAGATAGTTGCCGGAGCCTTCACTGAGTACAGCGGCAGACCCTACGCTTTCTTCAGGCTGGCGATTGATATGGAGCTGGTGGTACTTCCTGCAATCTTCGGTGCAGTGTTTATTCCGATATTCTCAGCAAACCTCTTTGTCGGATTTGCTCTTTTTGTTGTTAAGACCGTCGTCATTCTTTTGGTGTTGACTGCTATTCGAGCTATTACCGCCAGACTGCGTATTGAGCAGATGGTCAAATTCTGCTGGATGTTTCTAGTGCCTTTGGCGCTGCTGCAGATACTGATTAACCTGTTTGCTAAGGGGCTGATTTAGATATGAAAACCGGAAAGATTCTGCCCAAGGCTATCAAGAACCTCTTCAGTAAACCGGCTACATCAGAGTACCCAGCAAAGAAAGACGCCATATTCGATGATTATCGCGGTCTGATTGCCTACAACGCAGAAGCATGCATCGGCTGTATGAGCTGCAAGCGTGATTGCCCGACAGGAGCGATTGATATCGAGAAGGTCGGAGACAAGCAGTACAAGGCAACCTTGCGGATCGACCGCTGCGTATTCTGTGGACAATGTGTTGAAAGCTGCCCGCGTGATGACGCTCTTTGGTACACATCAGAGTTCGAGCTGGCTGGTTTGACTAAGGACGCAATGAAGATTGACGTGCTGTCTGACCGGTAGTCTGTCTGTGTGGTCGGTAGCAGTTTTGATTGGTAACTGACGTGAATAATATGCACTCCTTGCTACAGACCGCAATAGGCGGCTTTAATCGAGTTGCCATATTAGGATGTGGCTCAGTGCTGCGAGCTGATGATGCGGCTGGAACAATGATTGCTGAGCGGCTTGAAGGTCTGCAGGGCAGAGCTCAGGCATTTGCTGGCTATTCAGCGCCAGAGAATCTGACAGGTGAGATAAAGAGGTTTTCTCCAGATATTGTACTTGTTATCGATGCGATTGACCTGGGTGTCGAGCCTGGTGAGGTTCGGGTAATAGAGCTTGACGAGATCGGCGGAGTGTCGTTTTCTACCCACATGCTACCACTGAAGATTATCATTGAGTACCTGCGCCAAGAGACGGGAGCGGAGGTTGTGTTGCTGGGCATACAGGTATCAAGCATTGAGTTCATGCAGAAGATGACCGAGGCTGTACGAGCGACAGTCGATGCGATTGTCGACTCGCTGGAAGCGCTGCTGGTATAGAGGCATTGCATTATTCTACATGCTTGGGCATTCTGGGTATACAGACAATGCGGGTGCCACTGGTACGTTTCTGAATACGAAAAACCCTCACGGTTTCAACTCTAGGATTGATAACCTGGATAGCAACAATAGTCGCCTTTAGCTGGATTATGCTGGAAAACCTCGCTAATCAGCCAGAATCAGATACGAATGCGCACTAGCACACTAGCTTTTTCACAAAATTTCCACTTGGGCGACAAATCTGAGGCATTTAGTTAGGTATCTGCACAAAACCTAACTATAATTTGTTGCAAATGCAACAGAACAGTTGCATTTGCAATAAAAAACGTCCGATATCTGAGCAAAACTTGTCGCCCAAGTGGAAATTTTGTGTCACGGGTGCCACTGGCACCTCCGCTTAACGGCTGAATCCCTCACGGGTTCGAGTCCATGGATAACAAAAAAGCCGGAAAGCATCTTTGCCTTCGGCTCAAATTCAAGTTGGAGCCAACAGGGGGACTCGCAAATCGCTTCACTGCGCTGACGCGCAGTTCGCGCCTTGAGACCTCACGAGCTCCGCTCGTTCGCCCATTTTCGCTAAAACGTGCCGGTGGCACGTTTTAGCGAAAATCCCTCACGGGTTCGAGCCCCTGGATAGACAACCTGGGTAGGAACAATATTCGCCTTTGAGCCTAGTTTTTCGTGGAGCCAACAGGGGGACTCGAACCCCCGACCTGCTGATTACGAATCAGCTGCTCTACCATCTGAGCTATGTTGGCTTACTATGCGAGTCGTCTATCTGACG
>WQXZ01000152.1 GCA_009781525.1 Coriobacteriia bacterium
GACGCGGGGAGTCATGAGCTGTATCTCCCCGCGTGCTCCCCGCAGTATATCGGTGCTCCCGAATTATGCGAACCGTGTTCCCGATTTGATAGACACTAGTTCCCACTGCATGCGAGTACTCGTATCAGATACCGGCTACAGGACACATACAGATACTGCAGACGGCGAGACATTCATGATCAAGTCACGCCAGGACACAAAACAGATAACGCTAAAGATTGAAGACGACAAGACCGGAAGAATCAAAACCATCAAAGAGGATATCGATATAAAGGTAGTGGCACACTGGTCTGCCAAGTACGCCAGAAGGACAAAGCGTGAGCGTGAGAGGACGCTTATCAAGGCTAACACTCTGATCTCAAACCCTGCTGCCTACAATCGGGCAACACACTATGGGGCTGCCAGATATGTAAAAAACATCACCATCGACAGTGACACCGGCGAGATACTGACAGAGTCCGGTAAGGTGGCAATGCTTGACAATGAGCTTATCGCCGCAGAAGCTGCCCTTGATGGGTACTACGTGATCATCACTTCTGAGACCGACATGACAGATGAGGATATCGTCAAGGCTTATCGGGAGCTTTGGAGGATCGAAGACAGTTTCAAGATAACCAAGTCATTGATCAAGCTACGTCCCATGTATGTATCGACTAAAGAGCACATTAAAGCACATTTCCTGATCTGCTACATCGGTTTAGTCATCATGCGTCTGATGCAGCACGCTACTGACTTTAACATCAGCCCAGAGGCGATAGTCGGTGAGCTGAAAAAGATGGTCGGAGTGCATCTGGCGGACAACTGGTGGCGTTTTTCCCATAGGACTGACATAAGTGATGAACTGTGCCGCGTGACAGGTATCGACCTTACGCGCAAGAACATGAGACTTAAAGAGATAAAGTCTGTTCTCGCCCAAATCAACAAGAAGTGATTACACTAGGTAAAACTCTCAGCTGAAAACGCTGATAAACCCCTATCTACCAGGAGATTCTTCTCTTTGTTGCTGCGGAATTGGAGATACAAGCCAGCTTATTCGAAGCCAACACTGCGCTTCGCAGGCTTAGTCTTATGAGTCACCCGATGAATTTACCTCTGCCCGTGTGGACAATACCTCGGATTTAAACCTGTAGTCAACACTACCCTCAGCGACCGCGGATGATGTCTTCAACAGCAACGCCATCTATGTAGAGTCCGGTGACAACTACCTCGCCGTTTTTCACTCGCACCGTGACGTAGGCTTCCTCATCAGGCTGTTGAAACCAGACAAGATGCTCAACTTCATCAGCAATCGTTTCATCAAGGTAGTATCGTGTTATCGGCATCGAGAACCAGCGATTTCCACTACTGGTAATGTAGGGCTCATTTGTCGGTCTGATGTCAGTTAGCGTAGTAACCTGAGCATATCCATCGCTGTCGACAGTGATTATTCCGTATTTTCCTTCTCCATAGACCTCTGTTCTTACATTCAACATGACGTACTTCCCGCGAAAAGCATCATACGGGTCAATCGGGTATACCCTGAAGCGATATTCTTCCCCGGTTCGCTGAATATCGTATCTGCTATATATCATGTATGCCGGAGTCAGTAACTGCACTGCGATCATCAGAGTCAGAGCTGGCACAGTCAGCTTTTTCATAGTGAATCCTCCTTGTTCGCCTGTTTCTTGGAGCGCATGATTCTGGTGTTGACAAACAGAAAAGTGGCACCCAGTAATAGAAACACGATTCCGCGCCAGAGAAAGTCAAGGTCACTGTCAAAGAACCGTATAAGAATCAGAATGCATACCGTAGCCATGCCAACGTTGGTTCTGGTTAGAGATGAGTGTTTTACTCCAAAGATGATGTAACTGATTCCGATAGCAGACACTACTGCGTTTGCCAAAAGCATCAACTGAAAACTGTATTTGTAGATGTCAAAGTTCCCGACGCTTCCGAGAAAGCCGACGAGGTTTAAGGCAGACAGCAATAGAATGAGAGCGAACCTGGGTTTATCCTGAGTGAACACTTTAGGTGCAAAGAGCAAGGGCAAGGCTAGCATGGTAATCGCCAGAACTATGCCTGCAACTGGCAAAGTGTAGCTTGTGTAGTACCAGGTGCTTTCAAAGGTGTACACGGCTGATGTTATCAGGGCGCCTGCAGTACCGATGATTCTGCACGGAGCAAGTGCTTGCTCCGGCAATCCCTCGACAGCCAGCAGCAATACAAAGAGTCCCATCAGCACCGTTAGTAAGTCGCCTTCAATCATCAAGGTTATGTACAGCATCAGCGGAAAGCTGGCTAAGGTGGTGACCCATGTCATGTATAGCAGTCTTGGATTCGAAGCCTTCTTTCTGGTTGCTACAAAAAGCACTCCGATGGTAAAAAGTGCCAGCAGGGCAATCGCATAAAGAATCGAGTTACTTCCTGGCAACCACTGCTGGTATGTTGCCCAGGTGAGGATAGCCCAGTAGTAGACGATCAGAGGTGCCATCGCGTCTAAGATGAACATGATCGGCATCGACAGCAGTGCGCAAGTCAAAACATATGTTGCGTAGTCATTTGCGAGGTGGAACAGCTGTCCAACTAAGGCTACCGCGGTAAATACTGAAGCGGTGACAAGAATCGCCACCGGCTCCCGCCAAGCCAGACTATCGCCTTTAGCCTTGACTGTATATAAAGCCAGTGCCTGCGAAATCACAAGTGGAGCGAATGAAATAACTATACGCACGTTCATCGGAAAGCGAGACCAATTCTTGGCTGCGATCAGTATCACACCGACACCGATTAACAAAGCGCCGATTATGGAGAAAAGCACGACGATGCGGTTGGTTCCCTTTGCCTCTGGGTAGCGGCTGTTCAACGCAGCTGCTGTTGAATTGTCAATCAACCCCTCTTTGTACCAGGAGTCAATCTCACCACGGAGCCATTTTTCTCTGTTCATTTATCACCAGTTCTGCTCGACACCACATGTGCATTACACTGGCTAACTCTGCGCACATCTGGTACTTCCGAATAAAAACCCGCTACATAATCGACAGTCGTTTTCTTTTATTGACATTATACGTGTTTCGCAACCTATCCTGACTGATTCTGGCAAGGGATGAAAACATCTTGACAATTGCGAACAGATGTTCTAACATGCATTAAAGACGATTTAGGGTGTTTAGGAGGTAGGGATTATGTTGTTGGCACCATGTGGGATCGATTGTGAAACCTGTGACTATTTCAAAGACTGTAGCGGTTGCCACGCCATTGAAGGCAAGCCCTTCTATCTGCAGGACTTCGAGGTCGAGGTTTGCCCACTGTATGATTGCCCCGTAAACCAGAAGGGCTTGAAGACCTGCGGTGAATGCGCAGAGCTTCCGTGTAAGATATTCTTTGATTGGCGCGATCCCAGCATGAGCGACGAAGATCACCTGAAGTCGATTGACGATAGGGTCAAAGTGCTAAAGGAGTCGCAAGGCGCTGAATAGTAATCGTACAGAGCTAAATAGATCCTTAATCAAGCTGAGGATGACGGTTGCGCCCTCTGTACCGCGTTGTACTCGTTGCCTTATCCTGTCCTGCGCGCGTCACTCCAAAGGTCACTCCTGGCTCAGAAGGGTGGCAATTCACACTTGACAGGAAGCCTGGTAAGCTCTACCCTGCACTACGAGGTTATGATGAAAATGAATCTTGGATACGCCTACTACTATTACATCTAGCTGCACCATGGAGGCAAATAGTCACCACGGGTGCAGCGCCTTGTGGTGGCTCCAGGTTATAAAACCGGCAGAATAGCCGGACAATCAGTTCAAGAGCCACGTTAACGAAAGCGTGGTTTTTTGTTTTGATGAGGGTTAAGTGAAGTAAGGCAGAGCATTAAGGAAGCGAGGAAAACAAAAATGCCTATCACAGAGATCTTAGAGCAAAACGTAGAGAAGTATGGTGATGAGATTGCTCTGGTTGAAATCAACCCAGAGGCTCAAAGCAA
>WQXZ01000153.1 GCA_009781525.1 Coriobacteriia bacterium
ATGTCAGGCCATCCTCGTAGAATGCCTTCTCGGCGATGACTGCGCCCATTGTGGTGTTCCACATTGACAAGGTGAACTGCTTATCGCCAAGCTTGGCGCTGCCGAACAGTGGTGAAGAGGCGCTGGGGCTGATGCCAACGATTCCAGCTTCCTGGGCTGCGCGGGCAGCCGGGCCACCGAAATCATAGTCTGACGAGGTGATTATGGCAACTGCTCCCTGGTCGATCAGTTGCTTTGCAGCCTCACTGGCAGTTGCTGGATCTGACTTAGAGTCAATGTTGCGGAACTCCAGCGGCACACCATTGATGCCACCTCTAGCGTTGATCTCGTCAACAGCTACTTGAATACCCTCAATAGCGGGTTCATCCAGCGGTGCCTGGATGCCTGTCTTTGACAGAGCGCCACCGATCAGGATGGTATCGCCTGATGTCGGACCGCCACTTTCACGACGGCACGCTGCCATCGAGAATGAGCTTGCCAGCATAATGGCAGTCATCAGTATCGATATGGTCCTTCGTTTCATTCTTCCTCCTTTTTTAAATTCGGCTGAACCGCCGTGCCGCACAGAGAGCTTTTGATGAAATCAGACCTGGTTGCTCCGGTAGTTCTCGCAATAGCTCCGTCAGGTCTGCGCGGCTGACTTTAGCCAGAAAAAGTGATTTGAACAGCATACCTGAACAACCCGCCTTTGTTTACTGTCTTCATGAAATGTGTGCTTCATGCAGCCTACGGATTGCCTTAATGCACCCGGATTGTTATCGTGCGGAGGGCGGGGTGGCGCGGGTACGGATGCGCAGGCAGGTGCGGGTGTGGTGCGCAGGCAGGCGGCGATCAGTATCCGCGATCTTCTCGGGCTGACGTTGCTTATTGATAGCTTCCTCTTATACCGTCGTTTAACGAGAATCCAGGGTAATCGAAAAATGCGAGATAATAGAGAGCCTCGATAAACGTAACCTCTGCATCATCAGCGATTTTTTGCAGCTCCTGCATAACCGTGTCAATGGGCACATGTAGGTCACTTGAACTCCTCAGAGCATATTCGATAGCTGCAGGGAGAGCTTCGCAGATTTTATAAAATGCATTACTGTCGCCAGTGACAATTTCATAGAATCTATCTATGCTAACGCGTCTGATCAGTCTGTGTCCTCGTCGTTCTCCATCAACAGTAATTCTCCATTGCTCGTTTTGGCGTGTTTTCGCAATCGCCTCAACAAGCATGCAGGCACAGTCGTCGTCATTTAACAGCTTGTCTTGCATTCTGATATAGGTGTTCCTGGCTGATGATGAGTTCATGGTATTGTGCTTATTCTTCATTTCAACAAAGGCTCGAGCAACACGCATACCTTCATATATTTCAAGTCCGCCTTTTGGTTCATAGATCACATCCCATCCCTGCTTTGGCACTTCACATCCTGAGATGAAGCTGAATATTTTTTGGTGAAAGTAGCCGATGCTATTGTTATTGGACTTATCACGCTGACGTACTATCTCGTTTTGTATCACTTCACCCCAACTGAGGCCATAAACGGATTTGTCGAATATCAGCTTTATCGGGTCGACAATATTGTTGTTAAATCTTTTTAAGTCATATGGAGTAAGACTTTCTGCATATGTTCGTATCGTATTTGCTACATGAACATTGAAGTCTTCTTCACTGATAAAGTTGATGCTCCACATAAACGTCTCCTGCTTCATCTACCTGAACTATCGATCAAATTCAACGACTTCCATATCATTCGCTATCCCAATATGTCCTAAAGCCGCAAGCACACACCTACCGATGTGATACCCAAGGTTAACCGGAACAGCGTTACCGATCTGCTTGTATTGGCTAGCAGTGGAGCCATGAAACTGCCATTCATCAGGAAAAGTCTGAATTCTCGCATACTCTCGGATGCTAAGCGGTCGTGTTTCACTCGGATGGCATCGCTCTGTCTGTTTCTGTGCTGGATTACATGTCAAGGTCAGGCTAGGTTGATCCCAGGATAATCTACGCGCCATACCTGTTCTGCCTCCAGTGTGAAAGTAGCTGGCTCCCATATACTCGCGCTGCAGATCATCTGGTAAGTCGCGCCAATAACCGCCCTCTGGTATCTGCCTCATAATGTCATACTTTCTATCTGTGTATTTCTGACCTTCTGACACTGGGCAACCTTCGAGTGCTTCTCTTAGGGAAATGAAGTAATCTTTCTCTACAGGAAAAACCGCAGGATAATCCAGGTCTTTTCTGATGGCAAAGAGAATCAATCGCTCTCGCTTCTGTGGAACATCCAGATACTGTGCGCGAAGTACCTTGAAGGCTACTGAGTATCCGATGCTCTCAAGAACATCCAGCATTGTCTTCAGTGTTCTCCCACCGTCATGGGTTAACAGGCCTCTGACATTCTCACCGATAGCTATCATCGGTCGGACTTCATTTACTGCTCTGGCAAATTCAAAGAAGAGGGTTCCGCGAGTGTCTTCAAACCCGAGGCTCTTACCAGCATAACTGAAAGCCTGGCAGGGAAAGCCTGCTTGTATGATATCTGCCTGCATACCAGAATAGTCGATTCGAGCCACATCACATTCCCATACATTCCAGCCAAGTTTCATGTTGTCAGAATTTGTCTGCAAAGTGCTAGCTGCATCTCGGTTGATTTCTGCTAATAGCACGTGTTTTATTCCAGCATTGTGAAAGCCCAGCGCAGTTCCGCCAGCACCTGCGAACAGATCGATACAGGTCGCTGAATACTGCTTTGCGCTATGTAAAACACGGTAGTTGTTCTCACTGTGTAAGCCGCTTGCCTTTTGTTGCACCCTGATTAACTCAAGAATATTGAAAACCCGATGGTTGTTCGTATCTCGGGTAGCTTTGATCAATCCCATCTTGTCCCAACGCCTGATTGTGTCAGTTGATACCCCTAAGTGCATAGCAGCCTCAGAAATGCGGTACTGTGTTGCTGTCGATTGTGTTACTGTCGAGTCTGTCATTTACGTTACCTCCTAAAAGCATTCTATTAGTAACCTTTGCCCTATGCAATGGTTACTAGAGTGATTTCGGTGATTAGCTTAAGAGTGAGGCAAAACAATCAGATCGCACTAGAAAGGCTTACCCACCATGGCTTTGGCAGATATCAGAATCGCTTTATTACGCGGAGTCAATGTCGGCGGCAAGAACAGTCTCTCGATGATAGCGCTGAAAGAGTCCTTCGCAACTGCAGGATATTCAGATGCCAAAACCTACATCAACAGCGGAAATGTTTTATTTACCAGTATGGAATCACCGCTTATTCTGCAGTCGACCATCCAGCAGCTCCTGCTTGATGACTTCAACATTGACACTCCTGTCTTGGTGATAACGGCAGAGACCCTGGCGAGCTCACTGGCAGCGGCTCCTGAATGGTGGGGAAAGGCTCCAGAAACCAGGCACAACGCCATGTTTGTTATCGCTCCCGAGACTGCTGAGTCGGCTTGCGCAGCAGTCGGCGAGATTAAGCCGGAGTACGAGCAGCTTGCCTACCACGATCAGCTGATCTTCTGGTCGGCTCCGATCAAAACCTTCTCTCGGACCCGCTGGTCAGGTGTTTCAAGACTCCCGATTTACCTGAGTTTGACAATCAGAAACCACAACACCACCCGCAAACTGCTGCAGCTGGCATTGGAGATTGACCGTGGTTGAGTATGCGGGTTGAGAGTGCGGCTGCCGGCTGTGCTCCTGCCAATAATCAACTTCCTGGCTGCGGGGGCTCAGGCATCAAAACCACAAAGGTCGCCATCCTACCTGATGCATCACCGTCACGGCGGGCAGAGTGCATATCCGGTCGAGTAAACGTAGATAAGCCCGAATTTGAGATATTATCCACATGAATGCCTTGTTCATGCAAAATCATCTCTGCCATAAGAGGTAGGTCTGCCAGCCAGTGTCCAGGTCTATTGGGGATAAAACCTCGTTCCGGTGC
>WQXZ01000154.1 GCA_009781525.1 Coriobacteriia bacterium
CCACGACCACTGCCGCGACCGCCACTAACTCCGCTGCCACCAGCGAAGCAGCTGCAGCCGCCACGGCTCGCGAAGCCACCACGGCTCGCACGACCAACTCTACAGCCGCCCCCGACCTCCCTAGCCTCACCTACCAACAACTGATCAGTCAGCTGGTTGACTACGGTTACGACCGCTTTGACCGTGCCGATGCCCCAGGGCGCTTCTCTGTACGCGGTGATGTCTTGGATATCTGGCCAGCAGGAGCAACCTATCCGGTACGAATCGAGTTTTTCGGTGACGAGGTCGAAGCAATCAGACGTCTGGTGCCAGGTACCTGGCAATCAATCAGCATGCTCGACCAGCTAGAAATCTTTCCAGCAAAGGCAGTGCTATTGACAGAACAGACATCAGCACATGCAATCAGAGCGATTTATGGCTTGAAGGCGGAGCAGCTGAAAGCATTACCGGCGTCATACCTAAAACAGATCGAAGCTATCAGATCAAGACAGGTTTTTCCCGAGCAAGAGCTCTACCTCGAGTATCTCTATGACAAAGTGGCAACTCCGCTGGAATGCCTGCATCGCAAAACCATGATTATCGCTGTCGAGCCCAGGGCGCTGTTCGATGGAGCCGCACGCTATTATCAGTCTCAACGCGAGAGTGTCGAACATAATACAGTTCAAGCCGAGCGATACCAAGCTATAACATCAACACTCTTTGCCCAACCAGCTGAGTTAGATTTCAGTCAGCAGCAACTAATAACCATTCTGGCATTAGTGTCTGGTTCAAGCGGGCTAGACCTCAGGCTAGAAGTCAAACATCCGACAATCGGTGGATCAGAAGAACGGCTGGCAATAGCCGCAAAGAACTTCACCACGAACGATTACTTGACAATCATCGGTACTGCAAACCCTCGCTCACGCTCTGCAATAGAGCTGGCACTGCTTGATGAACACGTCTCATTCAGTGACTTTAATAACTTCGTGCGAAAGCCCATCGATCCGATTGCCTTTATCAGTGACCATGACATACCGCTGACAATGACCTTTCCTGCAGCAAAGCTAGCCTTGTTGGGGCTAAACGACAACACAGCCTCAAGTGTGGCACGGAGGGTCAGGAGCAACCAGAAAAGCCAGGGCAGTGCCAGTGGGGGTGACAGTGCGCAAGACGGCAGCAGAAGCAGCCGAACCCTAAGCGATCCAACAGTCCTGACCTTTGCCTTCAAGCCAGGTGATTATGTCGTTCACGAAATACATGGTATTGCCCTGTTCAAGGCTATCATCCGCCAAGAGGTAGCAGGTATCGAACGCGATTACCTTCATCTTGAGTATGCCCAGGGAGACAAACTGTTCACACCTGTCGAGCAGATACACAGGGTCACCAGATATGTCGGTCCCAACAGTTCTGCTCCAAGGCTTACTCGACTGAACACCTCAGACTGGTCACGCGCAACCAACAAAGCCCGCAAAGCCGCCAGGCAGCTGGCTTTTGACCTGGTAGACCTATACGCTCGCAGGTCAGCAGTTCGGGGGTTCAGCTTCCTACCTGATACTGACATGCAGTACCAGATGGAGCAGACCTTCCCATACGAAGAAACAGTAGACCAACTAGCTGCGATTGCTGATGTAAAAGCAGACATGGAGTCATTTAAGCCAATGGATCGCCTGATTTGCGGCGATGTTGGTTTCGGAAAAACCGAGGTAGCATTAAGAGCAGCATTTAAGGCAATACAGTCAGGCAAGCAGGTTCTGCTATTAGCGCCAACCACGATTCTCGCTCAGCAACACTACACAACTTTCTTCGAAAGGTTTGACCCCTTTGCGGTAAATGTTGACATGTTATCGCGCTTTCGCACAGCAGCTCAGCAGAAAGAAACCTTGAAGCGTCTGGCGGAAGGTAAAGTTGACATTCTGATCGGAACCCATCGACTGCTCTCTGCTGACGTAAACCCACGAGATCTGGGGCTTATCATCATCGATGAAGAGCAGCGCTTCGGGGTGCAGCACAAAGAGCAACTGAAGAACATGCGAGAACAGGTAGACGTGCTGACCTTGAGTGCCACACCAATTCCGAGAACCCTGCAGATGGCGCTTTCTGGGGTGCGGGACATGAGCCTGATAAATACCCCGCCTGTTAGCAGAAACCCGGTAAAGGTGCAGGTAGGCGAGTGGAGCGAAGACCTGGTCAGTTCAGCCATCAGACACGAGATCGGTCGTGGTGGTCAGGTCTATTACGTCTCAAATCGCGTGAAGACAATCGAAAATGCCTTAGCTAGAGTATTCGCTGCTGCACCTGAAGCAGAGGTCAGAATCGCCCACGGCCAGCTGACAAGTCGCCAACTTGAAGACGTGATGGAGCGCTTCGCAGCACGAGAATTCAATGTCTTGGTGGCTACAACAATCATCGAAAGCGGCTTGGATAACCCCCACACCAACACGCTGATCATCGAAGACTCCCAGCGCCTGGGACTTGCCCAGCTCTACCAGCTGAAAGGTCGCGTGGGCCGGTCACACACCCAAGCCTACGCCTACTTCCTCTATCCAGCAGAAAACCAGCTAACGGTCGAAGCCATGGAGCGACTGATGGCAATTGATGAGTTCCAGGGGCTTGGTAGCGGGCTCAGAATTGCCATGCGTGATCTGGAAATTCGCGGTGCCGGTACCCTACTCGGTGCAGAGCAAAGCGGTAACATCGCAGCAGTCGGCTTTGACTTTTTCATATCGATGATCGACGAAGCCGTCCGTGCTGCCAGAGCAGGTGAGCTGGCAGAAGGCTTCGTTAACACAGACAGGCAGCCCAGCCAGGCTCAAGCCCGACGCGAAGTCAGAGTCGAGCTCCCAGAGCCCTGCTTCTTCCCCGAAGAGTACATGGCAGCAGCTGACGAGCGCGTCCAGTTCTACCGCCGACTTGCCTCCGCCTCCGACATTGACACACTGGACGCCATCGAGGAGCTGCTGCTAACAGACTACGGTGCCCTACCGGCAGCAGCCGCAAACCTGATCGACCGCGAACGCTGCCGCATCGTTGCCGCGAGCATCGGCATCAGCAGCGCCTACCTTCAGCGCCAAGCCTTCGTAATCGAAGGCATCCAACTAGACGCGGAAGCAGCACAGAAAGCAAAACAACAAGGCGCACTATACTTTGCCAAGTCATATCGTATCCAATGGCCGGTAGCAAAAGTTCCGAGCAGTGCAGGCAGCAGCAACAATCCTCCAGCATCTGACTCAACATGTGGAGAAAACCTCTCTGGTGATGCTGCCACCCAGAGCACACAAGATAGACCGAGAATGTACCAGCAGCTATACAGCCTGCTAGAAACAATCACAGAAGACTACGTTATAGATGCTGACGAAGATGAGCTGTAGTAAGTAACGGAGTTCCTAATGAAAATCAGCTGCATCCACGACAGTGAACTAGAAGGCTCGTAAAGACCAAGCCCCCATCTGTAGTGATAACCAGATAGCCAGGGATCATGTTTCTCTCTGTAAGGCCTAAGGTCTCAGAGTAGTCACCTGTTCCACTTGCGATGACAACGTCAGAGAAACCTTCCTCTGGTGATGCCCTATGCAGCCAAGTAGACGGCTCCTTATTGGTGGTTTACCCCCAAAAGCGAAACTCACAGACTTGTAAATTTACCCTTGATAAGGTGAAGAATACTTTGTAAATATTGTAATAAATCTCACAGAAATCGATAATATCGAGTTTAGTGAAGATGGCACAAGTATAACTGGGGGAGCGTATTACTATGAAGCAACAACAAACGCAGGAACATACAGTAATACAAGCCATAGTAATCCAATGAATTGTCAAATGTCTCGATACGATCACCAAGTCTACATAGGGGTTACTCTCTAACCCCTAGTTTTGAAGCACTACTGATTTCTGCATCCAATCAAATGCTTCAATGGTTGCCATAACCCATGAAATCAAGGTGTCCAGATATTGGC
>WQXZ01000155.1 GCA_009781525.1 Coriobacteriia bacterium
AATCAAGTGAATAGGGGTTAAGCAGTGTGATACCCTCTACCTCCACACCCAAGACATCTGATATGAAGCCTGCTGTGATATCGGGATGTGCCTTATTGGCTAACACCCTTTTAAAGATCGCGTCATTTACCGGACTGTAGCGTTTCTTCTCCAACTTTCTTCTAAGCCTCCTTTATCGTCCACTGGTCATCCGTGCACGCGAGCACACGCGAGCACATGCGAGCGCGCACAACCGCACACGCGAGCACGCATGCACGCAGCTCGTGCATGCATCGATACCAATGCTACGACTCAGGTCTTAAAGACCATTAGCATGCAGCTTAAAGAAAGCTGAAAGAAACCTATCGGAAAGTTGAAAAAGCACGAGCGAGCAGCACGAGCATCCAGCCAGTCAGCCATAAAATCTGCAATTCAACCTTTACTGTCCCAATAGAGGGACACACAAAGCGACACTAGTAAGCTAGACTACTTATGCAATAACACTTCTGGGTTAATCAGTTTGCCCAATGAAGATATTTGTAGTGCATCGAGTTAACGAAAGAAGGAACGACAATGAGAAAACTGGTAAGCATACAGATCGTCAAAGATATTCGACCGATCGCAAGCGCCGATAGCATTGAGCTGGTTACCATTCTCGGCTGGGGCGTTGTAACCAAGAAAAACGAGTTTTCAATCGGTCAGAAATGTGTGTTCTTTGAGGTTGATTCATTCCTACCTACTGAAGAGAGGTTTGAGTTTCTAAGAAGCTCCTCATATCGAAAGAATGATTTCATGGGCGAAGGTTTTCGACTCAAAACCGCAAAACTAAGGGGCGAGATGTCGCAAGGCCTAGCCATGCCTCTTTCAGACTTCCCCGAACTATCAGAAAACATAGAAATCGATACGGATCTCGCAGAGATCTTGGGAGTACGAAAATGGGAAGCACCAGAAACAGAGAGCTCATTTGGTACTATCGCTGAATCGTTTCCAACATGGGTCTCGAAAACCGATGAGACAAGAGTCCAAAGCGCTGAAGGAGTTATTGCAGAACTACATGGCAAACCCTACTACATCTCGACCAAGCTTGACGGAACAAGTATCTCTATGGGCAGGAAAGACGGTGAGTTCTGGGTCGCTGGTAGAAACGCACTGCACAAAGACGACGGTAAGTCGTCTGCTTGGAAGTATGCAAGAAAGATGAATATCGAGGTCAGCTCAGAAACGTGGGAGAAAGACTATACGATCCAAGGCGAGTTCTGCGCTGGTGGCATTCAGGGAAACAAGCTAAGACTAACTGAACCGAAATGGTTTATATTCAACGTCATAGACCCCGACACAAATAAGCGTTTGCCTCTCCCTGAAATGCTCGAATTCTGTGAGAACCTCGGTTTAGCCACCGTGCCGATCGAAGAGACCGGTGACTCGTTTGACTACACCAGCATCTCAAGCTTGCTCGATAGAGCAGAAGGTCAGTATGATTCCGGTACAACAAAAGAGGGAATTGTGATACGCAGTATCGCCCCGATGTACTCCGAGACACTCCGCAGTGACATGTCTTTCAAGGTCATCAATAATAAGTACCTGCTTAAGGATAAGAACTAACCTCCTTTGCTTGTTGTGATAGTCTTGGCGTTACTACTACCAAAGTACCTGTGCAGAAAATCAACCTTCGGTACATGGCAGACCATTCGGTAGCCGCAGCTAAAACACGTGTAAAACGCATGTAGCTACCATATCGAAAGGCGTTAAATGAGCTACATCCAAAGCAACAAGGCTGCGTGGGAAGAGGCATTTGAGCGACGTAAGCATGGTTGGGGCGATAACAACCATGTATTATTAAAGCAAGAGGAGCTGTACTTCTTTAACCTTGATATGAAGGAGCTGCTGCAGAGCATGGATTTCGCTGGTAAGACCATTGCTCAGTTCTGTTGTAACAATGGTCGCGAGCTACTCTCACTGGTTCAATACGGGGCAAGTCACGGAGTTGGTTTTGACATTGCTGAGAATATCATCGAGCAAGCCCGAGAGACTGCAGAAAAAGCCGGCATTTTGAACTGTAACTTCGAAATCTGCAGCGTGCTCGATATTCCCGCGAAGTATTACAGGCAATTCGATTTCATCTTCTTTACCATAGGTGGAATAGCTTGGATCGACGACCTGGGTACCTTGTTCAGGCAGGTGTCATTGTGCATGAAGCCAGGCGCTGTTTTACTCATCAATGACCAACACCCATTTCTCTCAATGCTACCGGTTCCAGGTGAAGAAGAGTTCGAACCAGAAACACTGAATCGGATAGCCTTTTCATACTTCAGACATGAACCATGGGTATCAACCGATGGTATGCAGTATATGTCTGGTGACTATATATCAAAGCCTTTTACGAGTTTTACGCACACGTTTTCCAAGATTATCAATGCGATAGTCGAAAACGATATGCAGATTATTTCGCTCAGCGAGTATGACTACGATGTCGGAATCACTGATGTATACGATGGTTTGGGTATTCCGTTGTCATATATTCTCCAAGCAAAGAAATCCTGACAAAACAGCCAGCATAAAAAGAAGCGAGGGCGTACGATAGTGTAGCTAGAAAACACATAAAGTACGCCCTCTACAAAGCACTTTTCCTAAAACTGAGGGAGGAGGAAAAGGCTTTATGCTTGCATTGTAACAAACACTCCTGCTAATAAACAACGTTGCGCGGTGATTGAAACTCACTTTTTGCCCTTCCTTGTTAAATACTCCAATAAATTGACCGTAATGCCTATCCTGCTTGCGCTGTTTGCACTGTTTGGCTTAGGCGAGTCAGCACAAACTGGTATCATCTTCTTGTTGTCAGTATAAAAAAGCTCGAATAAAGTTAGTAGGGGAGTGCGACGCAAAAATGGATATACTCATAAGCATTCTTGTGGCGCTATTGTTGATACTATTCAATGGCTATTTTGTCATGGCTGAACTGGCGCTGATCAGCGCGCGTCGTTCTGTACTACAGCAAATCATCGACTCTGACGATGCTGACAAATCGCGTCGCGCGAAGCAGGCGCAAGAGATGGCTGCTGACTCTGACCGACTCCTGGCAGTAACTCAGGTAGCGATTACCTTGCTCTCACTTGGTGCATCAGTTGTTGCTACGTCCGGCCTTTCCAGCCCGATAGAAGATTGGCTTAATAGCTTTGGCTTTACCTGGTTAACTGCTATATCTGGCCCTTTATCGGTTATCCTCATTACGCTGCTGGTCAGCTATTTCAGCCTGGTTGTCGGGGAGCTGGTGCCAAAACGCATTGCTCTCGCAAATGCGGAAAACACTGCAGTAAAGGTCACAGATTCGATTCGCATGCTACGCCGTGTCACGCACCCCATGGTTGTGCTGCTGACAGCATCGACTAATGCAGTTGCTAAAGTCTTCGGTATCAAAAATACCGATGACAGACAAGCTGTGAGCGAAGAAGAGATCAAGTACCTGGTAACTGAGCAAGAGTCTTTGCTTGATGAAGAAAAGCGGATGATCCATGAGATCTTTGATCTTGGCGATACGGTTGCCAGAGAAATCATGACTCCGCGAGTTGATATGATCTCGATCGAAGACGACGCAACCGTTGGCAGCACGATAAACCGGATGCGCGGTACTGGACTTTCCAGGCTGCCGGTTTTTCGCGAGAACCCTGATCGGATCATAGGCATTGCCATGCTCAAGGATCTCCTGGCTCCTCTGGCCGATGATCGCGCTGACGAAGCGATCACTATCTACATGCGAGAGCCGATGTTTATACCTGAAACCAAGGACATTCTGCCGCTGCTTGGAGAGATGCAGACGTCCCATCAGCAAATCGCTATCGTGGTCGATGAGTACGGTGGTACTGCTGGAATCGTCACTACCGAAGACATCGTCGAAGAAATTGTTGGCGAGATCTCTGACGAATATGATCCAGACAATAAATACC
>WQXZ01000156.1 GCA_009781525.1 Coriobacteriia bacterium
ACTCATAACCAGCATCAGCCATCACCATAAACATCACCTCTTCAATGGTATTCATGATGTCATCCTGACCGACAAAGCTCATCTCAACATCAAGCTGAGTGAACTCCGGCTGGCGATCAGCCCGCAAGTCCTCATCCCTGAAGCAACGTGCGATCTGGTAATACCGCTCCATGCCAGCCACCATCAACAGCTGCTTATACAGCTGCGGAGACTGCGGCAGTGCATAGAACTCACCATGATTCAACCTGCTCGGAACAATAAAATCACGCGCACCTTCGGGAGTCGACCTCCCCAGAATCGGTGTTTCTACGTGGATAAAACCTCTCTCGCTCATTAGACGATGCAATGTGGTAGTAACCTGGCTGCGTAACCTCATGGCGCTTAGTACCTCTGGTCGTCGGATATCAAGATAGCGCCAACGCAATCTGGTCAGCTCATCGGTATCGATGTTGTCCATGATCGGGAAGGGCGGGGTTTTTGCTGTGTTCAAAATTTCGGTATGTGAGAGCAAGACTTCAACCTCACCGGTGACCATACCAGTGTTAACCGTTCCTTCGGGTCTCGCGCGTACTGTTCCTTCTGCAAGAATCACCCATTCACTACGCATCTGTTCACCGAGAGCAAAATCCGCTGAGCCTAAGGTCTGGGGGTCAAAGACGATCTGTGCAATACCTGTACGATCGCGTAAGTCAACAAATATCAGCCCACCATGGTCACGTCGATTATTAACCCAGCCAGTAAGGGTAACTGTGTTACCGATATCGGCAGCTCCAATCTGGCCGCAGCCTGTGCTGTGCATGCAGTTGGTGTTCTCAAAATCAACCATGGTCTTCCTTCTTTCTATATCTCAAATGCCTTACGGTTGGCATTTCCTGTACGTTATCACCTGCCAACAAAGCAAGCAATCGGCACGTCTAGTCAGCGTACGGAGCCTGCACATCGTCATGGGTATTACTGGTAACCACTGACATGATAGCCTTCGGCAGCTCAAGCAGCTTGACCTGTCTTTCAAACCCACTGACCATCAGTCGCAGTGTTGCGCTCTGGTTTGCTATTTCATCAGGGCCAATAATCACAGCCCAAACGGCGTTGTTCTTATCCGCAGCCTTGAATTGCGACTTCAACGATCTTGCCTGATGGTCAAGTTCAGTGGCTATCCCAGCTGCTCTCAATTGGCTGGCAACAGCATAGGCAGCATCGCGGCAACTGGCATCAACCGCAGCCACGTAAACCAGAGGTTCAGGCTGTTGATAAAGCTCAACACCCAACTGCTCCAGCACCAAAGCCACACGCTCAAAACCAAGAGCGAATCCCAGACCGGGTGTCGCTCTTCCGCCATACTCTTCGATCAGCCTGTCGTAACGTCCACCGCCACCGATTGCATTCTGGCTGCCCAAACCAGTCAGAGCCTGCACTTCGAAAACGGTTCTGGTGTAGTAGTCCAGCCCTCGTACAAGGCGATGGTCCTCGATAAACTCGATGCCTGAAGATGCCAACAAGGTCTTGACAGTCTGGTAGTGGGTTGCGCATGGCTCGCACAGTGCCTCGGTAATCTTTGCAGCAGAGTCCATGATCTGCTGGCACGATTCGTTCTTGCAATCAAAAGCCCTAAGCGGATTGCTCTCTGCTCGCCTACGACAGTCAGGACAAAGATCCGGATGATCAAGAATGAACTGGCGAATCTGCTCGCGGTATGCCGGACGACAGTGTTCGTCCCCCATAGAATTAAGCTTCAACTGCATTGTTTCTGTTGGAATTCCGAGTTCTGCATAGAATCGCATCAGCATCTCTATGACCTCAGCATCTGCACTGGGCTCTGCAGCACCAATGCACTCAGCTCCTATCTGGTGAAACTCACGCAGTCGGCCTTTCTGTGGGCGCTCATAGCGAAACATCGAACCGGCATAGAAAACCTTCAGAGCACTAGACCCCTGCGGAACCAGACTATGCTGCACAACAGCCCGCGTAACACCAGCGGTACCTTCGGGGCGTAGTGCCAGAACATCCGAGCCGGATAGCTCTTCTCCCTGCCGCAACGCATCGACCGCCTGCTGTGAGAAAACCAAAAACATCTCTTTACCTACAACATCGGTTGCCTCACCGATGCCCCGAACAAAAACGTCAAGCTGCTCGAATACCGGTGTCTCAATGGGAAGATAACCATAATGGCCAAAGATATGGGCAGCTTTTGCCTGCATTGTATGCCATTTGCCAGCGGTTTCTGATAATAAATCTGCAGTACCGGTTGGTGCCCTGTAGTCCATTGGTATCTCCTTTCCAGTTGGCGCTTGCCGACATTTCTTTAAACAACGTTTCAGTAACGTCACATTTCGTTCAAGTAAACGATTGTAACAAAAAAACACCTCTGAGCTGCCGTAAAACAACCCAGAGGTGGCATTTTCGTACCTCACCCTCGTATCCGGTAGAGTATGAACCCACCACTCGAAGGTGGGTGCCCGCACAATGGTTTTCAGCTTCCCCTGCAAACGGAGGATTCCTGGCTGCCACCGGACTCTTGGGCTCCTCGGAATAAAATGTCGGTCCACCTAGAAGTCCGGACCAAGAATGAGGTAGGACTAAGTATAGCGTTCTGTCATCTTAAGCAAAAGTAACATTTTTTCATGTGGATAAGATCACTCTTCGCCTTCTGTAATCAATTCAGTAGCGTTGGCAATCAGCCTGATTCCACGATACAACTGAACCCAAGTGCAACCTAGATGCACCTCTCAACAGCTTCCGCGTCAAAAAATCCGAGTTGATGGCACAGATTGACGATTGTGGCGACTTAGGAGGTGCAGCATAAACTCAGAATTCTGAGCTCTTAATCGAAAAAGGCTCTGACCTGCATGTTTGCATTATGCGCCTTTAGCTTATCGACGAAAGCAGTTTCACCTAATAGCCAAAATCGCCACAATCGTCAATCTGTGCCATCAACTCGGATTTTTTGACGCAGGGCAGCAACGGCGCCCAACCGGGGCGCCCAACCGGGGCTAAGCCTTACTATCTTGAGTTGGGATGATTCAGGAACGCACCAACGAAATGGTGACGGTTATGCCAAGGTGATCGCATAACTACCTTAACCTCTATCTTTCGCTGATACGACCTCCAGCCAGGAGTACCTGGCATTCTTCGACTGACAGGTCGTGGATCATCTCGTAGCTTTTGTTCTGGGTTTCGTTCAGCACCATCAAGCCCTTGGCCTCAGTGTCACCTTCAAAACCAAGTAGCTGAGTGTGTGCGTCAACAAAGGTCAGAATATCATCGACTGCAATCCCTGAAGCTTCGGATGGGTCAGCAAATACCAGAGGTAAGATACCGCTGTTAATCAGGTTGGCTCTGTGAATTCGAGCAAATGACTTGGCCAAGACCATGCGGATTCCCAGATACAATGGTGCGAGTACAGCGTGTTCGCGCGATGAGCCCTGGCCGTAATTTTCTCCACCTATTATTACGCCTCCACCGATAGAGCTTGCCTGAGCAGTTTTTGCACGGGCAGGAAAGTCAGGGTCGATTTTCTCGAAACAGTATTCGGCCAGGTATGGAATGTTTGAGCGGTATGGCAGCAGACGGCTGTCTGATGGCATGATGTCGTCGGTTGTGATGTTGTCCCCGGTTACCAGAACTACGGTTGCTGAGACGCCGTCTGCTTCTGATACGGCTCTGCCGCGGGGGAATGGCTTGATGTTGGGACCCATGATAAGCTCTGGTTGCTGGTCGTCTGCGCCCAGTACCGGAGGCTTGATTACGAAGGCATCGTAGACGTTTGCTTCAGCAGATACT
>WQXZ01000157.1 GCA_009781525.1 Coriobacteriia bacterium
CCAACAATACCAAGTCTGATTCCGCTCATCACAAACTCCTTTTCATATACTGTGCAGACACTGGCAAGCAAACGCGATCCTATCCACATAAAAGGCTGGCTTTGTCAGAATGGTGCCGAGACAATGTGTTGCCAAGTTGTGTCTGCAGATTGTTTCAAGTGTACTGATTGTAATCGCATTCAGGTAGAAACTAAAGGGGAAGCCCACAGAATGTTCACAGAATACCAGCCTGCAAAGTTGCACTTGAACAGCTTCTTTGCTAGTATGACCAAAATCAGTCATCTCGGAAGTGGGAAAGCAGGTGTAAATCCTGCACGGTACCGCCACTGTGAGCGCGAGCCAGCATGCAAGCGCAAGTCAGGAGACCAACCGAGATGAGGTTGCAGGCAACGTGCTATTGTCAAACAGCCTATGGTCTCAATGTAGCCATACAATGTTGGAAGCAAGCCTGTGACGCAGATGGTGTCGCAGGTTTTTTATTGAGGGATCATTTTTTAAGTCACTGACCAAGCACGATTATGTTCCAGGGAGGAAAGCAATGAAAAGAAAGAGTACTACCAAGTCGATCATCACCACCTTACTTGCTGTTAGCATGCTTGGCACACTTGTACTTGCAGGTTGCGCTAAGAAAGAAGAACCGAGCAATATCATTGGCACCATAACTGTCAACGTCGACATCTCAGCTGCCGTTGAGCTCGAAGACCCCACTGCTCTGGCTATTGCTGAGGACAAGGGCGGTAGCGTCTACTCAGTCGAAATCGGCATCAGAGAAGGTGACACGCTTTTGACAGCCTTGCAGAATGCAGCACCCGACATCATCGTCGGCACAACCAGTGGTTCCTGGGGAACCTACATCAGCTCAATCGACGGGCTGGCTGAGAAAGCTGTGACAAACGAGTCCGGCTGGACCTACCTGATCAACGAGGAGTGGTCACTGGTGGGAGCTGATGGCGACGAAGTTGCAGACGGCGACATAATCGACTTCACCTACATCACATCTTATGATTTCGGTGACGATATGGATGCCGGAGACAGTGTAGACGAGTAGATAAGTCTACCGGGCAAAACGAACCAGCAGACGATGCATGACTCAGGCACGACTCAGGCACCACTCGTGTACGGCTTGAGCGCCGCCAGCTGATCGAAGCGCTCGCAAGTATCCATAAGCTGACTGCACCAGGATCCAAATGAAAGATTCACACCCACTGATAGCCTTCAGTTTCTTTGTCGCGGCCATCTGTCTGACGATGTGCGCATCGCATCCGCTGCTCGCGATACTCTCCCTACTGGTTGCGATCATCTTCCAAGTGGTTATCAAAGGTATCATTGCTGGCTTCCGCCAGCTGGCTTTTGCCATTCTGATAGTCATCATAGTCACGCTCTTCAATGGCTTGTTCGTGCGCCAGGGTCTGACAGTGATGTTTTTCTTCATGAAAAACCCGATCACAAAAGAAGCCGTGCAGTATGGCTTCACGCTGGGCTGTATGCTGGCTGCTGTGCTGATGTGGTTTTACAGCTATAGCGAGATGGTCGGCTCTGATCGCTTCTTGGCTCTGTTCAGCTGGATAGCACCTGTGTCAACCATGATGGTATCGATGATATTTAACTATATTCCCCAGATTATGCAAAAGTCACAGCAAATCAATGACACCCACAAAGCCTTTGCATATGTGGATAATAGCTCAGCTGGTCTTCTGAAAAGCGAAGACGATAGCAGCGATCTTGACATCGACGATCCAACCTGTCGCTGCACAGCTGACGATCCGGAGTATGACACCGAGGCACTGCTCGCATATGACCCGACACTCAAGCGTACCCCGATCATCGAAAAGCTACGCTGGCCGGTTCGTCTGTCATCGATTCTGATGGGATGGAGCATGGAGACAGGCTTAGCTACTGCAGCCTCGATGCGCGCACGTGCATATGGGTCGACACGCCGCAGCTCATACCTACCATTGTTCTGGACGCTTCGTGACGGAGTGTTGCTTTCAGTCTTCGCAGCGCTTTTCGTTACAGCGATAGTCAGTGAATTCACGATACTGAGCGGCTTTCTGTTCTACCCACGCATGAGCGCACTGACGATAAGTTGGTTTTATATTCCCTTTGTACTATTCATGATCTCACCTCTGATATATGAAGGAGGTATACGTCTGAAATGGCGGCTATCGAAGTTCTAAATTACTCCTTCAGCTACCCTGGAGTCGGTGACATCAAGCCGTTCCAGGCTTTGCGAGACATCAACATGACTGTTGATGAGGGCAGCTTCGTTGTCCTGGCTGGTATGACCGGCAGCGGCAAAAGTACTCTGCTGACCAGCTTTAAACCCGAGCTTGCGCCAATGGGCGAGCGCGAGGGAGAAGTCCGTATCTTTGGTGAGCAGCTGACCTATGACGAAGTCGACATCGATCCGAATCTGATTCGAGTCGGCTATGTACTGCAGGATCCGTCCGCGCAGATCGTCACCGATACAGTCTGGCATGAGCTGGCTTTCGGACTGGAGAATCTGGGTACAAGTTACGAGGTTATGCATCGTCGCATCGCTGAGACATCCAGCTTCTTTGGCATCACATCCTGGTTCGAACGCAGTACCAGCGAGCTCTCCGGCGGGCAGAAACAGCTACTCAACCTGGCATCGATCATGGTTATGCAGCCGCGTTTGCTACTGCTTGACGAACCTACGTCCCAGCTGGATCCCCTGGCGACCCGCGAGTTCATCAATGCCCTCTACCGCGTCAACCAGGAACTGGGTGTCACCGTTGTGATGATCACCCATGACCTGGAAGAGGTTGCATCGATCACCGATCAGGTAATCTTCATCACAGACCAGACCGTCGGTTTCTCCGGCAGTTTTCAAAACTTTGTGGATAAGTGCATAACCGAGTACCAGTATTACCTTCCTGCTTTGCCGTCAGCCACACAGCTGGCGCATCTGGTCGAACCTGACTACCGTCCGCTACCCCTGACGGTTCGCGAAGGGCGTGACTGGCTGGTTAGGCGACTGGACGAGCGCGAGCAAACGAGGTCTTATCCCGCTGACAGTGATGCAGAAAAGGTAGAGCTGGTGGTAGCCGATGGGTCGGCGGCAATGTCAGAGGTTCTGCTGCAGGCGCGTCATATCTGGTTTGCTTACGCGCGGCAGGCTCCGCCGGTGTTAAAGGAGCTGTCGCTAGAGATCAGGGCGGGGCGGATAAGTGGAATCGTTGGGTCGAATGCCAGCGGTAAGTCGACTTTACTATCGGTTCTGGCAGGTGTGCGCAAGCCTCAGCGTGGCACTTTGAAGCGGGTGGCAAGCTTGGTCAGTGCGATTCTGCCGCAGGATTCGAAAGCGCTTTTTACTCAGGACAACATGCTGGCTGAGCTGCTTGATGACGGGCGGGGAGGCAAGTATGAGCGTGCTGAGGTCGATTACTGGATCAATCGGTTGGGCTTGGATGGGTTGCTGGATCGGCATCCATATGACCTGTCTGGAGGAGAGCAGCAGAAGGTTGCGCTAGCCAAGTTATTGCTGGTCAAGCCGCAGTTACTGCTGCTGGATGAGCCGACGAAGGGGCTTGATGCTTTTACTAAAGCTGAGCTGATGGGAGTGCTGCGCGATCTAGCGAAAGATGGGCATGCGATAGTCATCGTCAGCCACGATCTGGACTTTGTCGCGAATGTTGCCGATGATTGCAGCATGCTGTTCAATGGCTCTCTGGTTGGTAACGGCACAGTGCATCAGTTCTTTGCAGGAAACATTTTCTACACCACGGTCATTTATCGACTGACGCGAGGCTATCTGCC
>WQXZ01000158.1 GCA_009781525.1 Coriobacteriia bacterium
CAACCAACCCAAGTCAAACACAATCAGAAACGTGCTGATTGCCGCGTTCGCTATCGTCGTGTTAATAGGTGGTACCCTTGGCATCAATGCCTTCGTCAAGTCAAGCAGGTACTCGAAAGCAATTGACACCTTTGAAACTGCTGAATCGATGTACGAAGCTGCTTCTACGATTTCTGACTACGAAGATGCGAGCCTGCTTTTCGATGAAGCGTTTGTTGTTTTTGACAAGCTGGGCAACTATAAAGACGCTCCATCGTATACTCAAAAATGCGAGTATATGATCAGAGAATGCGAGCGAAACATCACATTCCTCACAGCGCTCGACCTCTACAACCAGGGTAAATGGGAGGAAGCACTTGAGATTTTCTCCACATTATCTTCTGCCAGTGAGGCGATTGATATGGCAGAGCTCTGTCGGCAGCACATAGACTTCGAGGTGGCTATCCGCCTCTTTGAAAGTGGAGACTTCGATGGTGCACTTGAGATTTTCTCTACCTTAAAACAAGCTGGATTCACTGATGCAGCCGAATGGTGCAGCAAAACCATCTACCAGATTGCAGACAGACTCTACAACGAAGGTCACCTTTATGAAGCCTTTAAGCTGTTCAGATCGATCGTGACATATACCGACGCAGCCGAGCGCTCCAGGCAATGCACCACCCCTTACCCTGATTCTGGAGCACTCTACCACAACAGCAACTATCGATCCTCTGCAAGCTGCCTGGAGCTGGATGGCTCCGCTCTCAATTATCCATGCTACATAAAAATCTACAGCGATGGAGAATTGGTGGCGTCAGTGTTCCTGAGAGTTGGCGATACAGTATACGTATACTTGCCATCGGGTTCATATATGATTCGCAACAGTAATGGAACCTACTGGTTTGGTGAAGACTCAAAATTCGGTGACGAAGGCATTTACTACACAATGATTTTCGGTGACGGTGAATCCACTACGTATATGGCATATGGCTACATTTATACCATAACCTTTAATGTCGGCGAAGGAGAAGTCGAAGGGGAAGCAATGGAAGCAGAGATTATCGATCGCGATGATTTCTAGTGGGACAAGGGGGACGGGGCGATTTGTCCCAGTGTGGGACAAATCGCCCCGTCCCCCTTGTCCCACCTTATACCTGCCAGTAACCGCTTTTATTTGATCCGACTCTAACGATGTAGCCTGTTTCGCGCAGCCGTCTGATGCTGCGCGAAACTGTTGCTCGTGATTTACTTAGTACCGCTGCAAGCTCTGTGTTGGTTATCGTTGGCTTGGTAGTTATCTTAGCAAGAACCGCCAGGTCTGTCCGATTTAAGTGCTCATTTATATGCTCATTTATATGCTCATTTATATGCTCGTCGCCAGGCTTACTAAGCGTGCTTACCTGCTCAGAAATGCTCTCGAAAAGTGCCGCAAGCGTATACTCGATAAAACCACCAGAATCATTTCTTTGCCTTGATTGTTCGATAGCCTGGTAGTACTCAGCTCGCTTCTGGTAGATCACTGATTCCATCGGTATCCAGGCAAAAAGCTCATTCCACTGGCACAGTGCGAGTGTTTGCCAGAGTCTGCCTATTCGACCATTTCCGTCTGCGAAAGGATGAATTATCTCAATCTCGTAATGAATGATTCCGCTCGTGAGTAATGGATGTAGGTCAGAAATTTTTGCCCAGGCGAATAGCTCAACAATCAGGCTGGGAACAAACTCTGGTCTAGCCCCCAAGTGAATAACCTTGTCACCATCGAATACTGCAACATCACCCGACCGGAACCTGCCTGCTTCATCTATCAATCCATCTGTCATTAGCCTGTGGGCTTCAAGAAAGTCACCAACACTATATGGGTCAAAGGTCATAATGCGGTCGTATGCTTCATAGGCATTCTTTACTTCTTTGATCTCAGCTTACCCTCCAGCTACCAGCTGTCCATCAATCACTCCAGTAACCTGGTCAACAGAAAGAGAGTTACCCTCTATTGCTAGCGAGGCATAGATTGACCTGATACGGTTTTCTCTATGCAGCCGAATGTCACGTTTGAAATCTGTTCCGAACTCAAGCCGCGTGACTGCCTCGGTAATCTTAGCTAGATAATCGGCAGCCTTTTCAGTGATTGTATAAGGTGGCTTGCTCACTGTTATTTCTCCGAGCCTTCTTCATTGCTTTTTATTGTCGGACAACACCATATAACAGGTATTGCCAGCCATGCGAAAGTGTTAGAAGTATTATATCTTGCGTAAGTCATGTGCAGTTAACTCCGTGTCTGATTACATCTATGAGGCTGCTGATGTGGTCATCTGCTGAGACAGATATTGCTTTCGCTGCTTGTTGAATTGCTCTGATTGCCTTAAGCTCTTCGACTACTTTAAGCTGAGCTTTTCGGTCGATCCAGGGAATCTCAATATCCACTAGTTTTATTCTCTGTGTACCCGGCAGGCTACGGGAGGCCTTTTTATAACTATCTCGCAGGCACTCCAGCATATATTCTGCAGATAGCTTGCTCTGATCAAGTATTGTAAGAATACGGATGGGACGCGCAACGCTATTGCCGCCTTGTCTGTCTATAACAGCTTGAAGTTGGTCTGTTGTTGTCATAAGAATGTCACCAGGCAGTGACTGGTGCTTGGATTCGGTGTTACCGACTGCGCCTGCCTTGGAATCGCTGTCTTTACCGGTTTGATGCTTCGCAGTCAGATTGAGGTAGTAGTAATCGGTTGTCTGAGCCAGATCCTGAACTGTAACAGTTTGTGTTTGTCCTGCGTCTGCTTCATTTTGAGCTATAGCTTGCCCTGTGCGCAACCGTACGATTCCACCATCGATTAATTGTCTGATGGAGAAAGTCGTCTGTGAGCTGAAATCCTCTGACAAAGGCTGCACGACTTTTATTCTCTGAATACCGGATAGCGCATCATTGAAGCTTTTGTGATTTACGCTATAGTCTAGAGCTAGCTGACCTTTGTCAGCATCAGCCTTAGGTATCCAGTTGCTTGGTTCAAGATTGTAGCTCTGGTCAGAAATATCAAAGAAAGACACTTGTGCGGCATACAGTAGATCGCTGGCTTTTCGTAGAGGTTTTAAATACTCCGGTAAGTCAATACCTGTGCTTACTCTGTCTTCCAGCTCACCGCTGGCATCGATGAATAGTACATGCTGTGAGCTTTCTGCAGGCCTTCTCAGTACCCAGATAAAGTGTCGACCAGAAGTAAGTGGTGTCATAGTTTTTGGCAAACTGATGATTGATTCAATACACCCTTGGTTAATCAGGCTCATACGCAGTCTACTAATGCTTGTCGCTGCGCTGCTAAGAGCCCTGCTGGATGTAACAACGAACGCTTTACCATCATCACTGAGATGAGCCAGTGCTTCTTGGATCCAGGCTATCTCTGGGTCGCGTCTGGTAGGCTGCGCAAAACGCCACCTGCGATCAAATAGATCTGGTGAGAAATCCAGACGCTCATAAGGTGTCTCAAGTACAACTACATCTGCTTTAAGACCAGGGCGTTTGTCTTCGGGTATTATTGAATCTGTGCAGATGAAATCGCCTTGCATGCCAGCCAGGAAGAACCTTTGCTTAGCAGTTCTCAATGCGTATTCATTGATTTCGTTGCCAATGACTTTGCGCTGTCCGGTTTTGTCTGCTTGTGCCACCAGGAACAATACTTCGGCGATTCCGCAGGCGGGATCGTA
>WQXZ01000159.1 GCA_009781525.1 Coriobacteriia bacterium
AAAGTTTCTGCCAGCATGTAGATCTGTGCGTCAACTTCGTCTTCTCCGACAGTGATTTCTGGGACATCGATGCTGATCGGCTCATAGCTGCTTAGTGTGAGCTCTGGCTTGGCAAATACATTTGCTCGAAACTCAATAGCCTTGTTTCGCTGTACTGACGACAGGCGGCTTCTAACCTCAGGGTTCAATACAGTGCTAAGCTTCGCAACCCCTACAGCCTTTGCTGCCAGAAATTGAGGTACTTGGGTATTTAGATAAGCAGATAAAAACTCAGCGCCAAGCTTGGCACGCAGGTCAAACTCGACGTCTGTTGATTGCTTGTAGTCAATTCCGTTTTCACTCGCACATTTACCAATCAGATAATTAATCGCATCAGTGACCTCATCGGCAGTTGCCGAGATAGATAGGGCTATTTTTCCATCAACAGGCTCACCAGCTTTGACTTTCATTGCATTAACCTCGTTTCACTTGCCCTTTTTTAAGATGTCTGCTATCTGGCGCAGACCGGTAATGTATCTTACCAGACCCTGGCAAAAGTCAGCGCTCTGATGCTGCTAAAGCCTGCTTCTGCGAGCACAAGCGATGCTGAGTCCAGTGTTGCTCCGGTTGTGAATACATCATCGAGCAATAAAAGGTTGATCGAGCGGTCGACAACTGCCTCTACCTCCTCGCTGATACTGAACAGACTGGAAACATTAGCTCTGCGCAGCAGCCTGGTCAGAGCGCGCTGATCGATCTTTGCCTGCTTGAATAAGGTTCTGAAGGCATTAATCGCCAGCACTGTCGAAAGCTCTTCTGCAAGCATTGCCATGTGGTCGAAGCCTCTTTGCTGAAATGCCTTACGATCAGCTGGAACCCATGTGATAGCATCAGTCCAAAGCCGCCATTCCAGCGGCAATGAGGCTGCCATTAGCATTGCGATCTCAGATGCCAGCCGTCTTTCGTTGCCATTCTTGTAACCAAGCACTATTGCCTCGGCAGCCTTGTTGTACTGCAGTACGCTGAACGCCTCCTGAAAAGCAAACTGTTCAGCACCCACCCGTGTCATACACTCGGTACAGAGCTGTCGACCAAAAGGAGCACCACAGTTCGGACAGGCGGTTCTGTGATCGATCATAACCAACGAATCAATATCCTTTTCGCATAGCACCGCCCCTGGTCGCTCGCAAACAACACATCTGGTCGGATAGACCAGCTCTAAAGCCATCTCTAGAAAACTATCGATCGCCTGGTTCATCTTGCTCACGATTACCCAGTAAATTACTCGGATGCTGCAGAAACGATCTGATCGGCAGCAAGCACGCCTACCTCTGTGATGTAGGCAGTAACCAGTTCGGCTGGTGTGACGTCGAAGGCAGGATTGTAGACAGGTACATCAGGCGGAGTATTCAGGAACCAGGCATCAAAGGCATAGGCTCCACCTTTGCGATAGATACTCATTTCGTGACCTTGCTTGAAGCTGATATTGCGAGGTCCGCCTGAAGTCAGCAGATCAAATGCGTTCGATGACGCCTCATCGTCTGGCAGGATGATCCCAGCTACAGTAAAACCAGCAAGCTCGCGACCATCACGCTTTTCGATAGGTATTTCACTGCCAGTTGCCAGTGTTGTGTCTATCGTTGAGAGTGGAGCGCAGACATAAAACGGTATACCGAAATGCCTGGCTGCCACTGCAAGAGAAAGCGTTCCGATTTTGTTGGCAGTGTCGCCATTAGCGCATATCCTGTCAGCACCGACCAACACGGCATCAACCCAGCCTGACTGCATAACTGAAGCTGCCATAGAGTCGGAGATAAGAGTGCAGGGCACACCTGCTGCCATCATCTCCCAGGCGGTCAGACGACCACCCTGATTAAGCGGTCTTGTCTCATCTACCCAGACATGACTGATTCGATTCTGAGCGTAAGCAGTATAGATAACACCGCCGACTGTTCCGAAGTAAGCAGTTGCAAGCGAGCCTGCATTGCAGTGCGTCAGCACACGTGAGCCTTCTGCCATTAAGGGAGCTCCAGCAGCTCCGATTGCCCGATTAACAGCCTCATCGTCAGCAGCCATCTGCTGAGCGAACTCTACGATGCCCGCTTTCAGCTCGCTGAGTTCCAGCCCTGCTGCAGCCTGTTCATATGCGAAGGTACAAAGGCGATCTGCTCCCCAGCTTAGGTTTACTGCTGTCGGTCTTGCCTGACTGATACGCTGGGCGGCTGCCGATATGTCAGCCAGCCAGTCGTCGACGGTCTCTGCAGTTGACTCGTTTTCACTGAATATCGCGATTGCCATTGCTGCAGCGACCCCTAAAGCCGGAGCACCACGGACCGCCAGCGTCTTGATGGCAAGCTCCACGCCTTCGAGTTTCTGGCAGCAGAGAATGTCTCCGATCAGGGGCAAGCGGGTCTGGTCAATCAGGAAGACGCCAGGTTGGTTATTTGTACTGTCAATATCCCACCAAATACTGCGTGGGATGTTACTGATGTCGTGGGTGACGTGGTTCAAGTCTACACTCATCAGGAGGTCCCCTCTTGCCATGAAGCCAGGTAGCGTACCTGCTCATCACTTAAAATGTCGATTGCGACTCCGAGGCTTTGCAGTTTCAAGGTAGCAATCTCTGTGTCGAATCGCTCTGGAATCGGGTAGACACCTGGTAACAGGGGTTTCTCCAGCTGAACCAGGTACTCGCAGGCGATAGCCTGGTTGGCAAAGCTCATGTCCATCACTTCAGCTGGATGCCCTTCGGCTGCTGCCAGGTTTACCAGGCGACCTTCTGCCAACAGTATGATGCTGCGCCCGTCAGGCAGTATGTATTCTTCGACCAGGGGCTTAAGCTGCTGTTTTGCCTGGCAATTCGCTTCAAGCCAATCGATGTCTATCTCTGCATTGAAGTGACCGGCATTAGCCAGAATCGCTCCGTCTTTCATATTCGTAAAGGCAGCAGAACCTATGACGTTTAGATTGCCTGTTGCTGTTACCCACACATCAGCCTCTAGTGCTGCCTGCGCTGCTGGCATGACTTGAAAGCCATCCATATGGGCTTCGAGCGCTTTTACAGCATCGACTTCGCAGACAATCACTTTCATTCCGGCACCAGCAGCTCGGGCGGCTAACCCTCGCCCACACCAACCGTAGCCGCTGACCACCATGGTTCGCCCTGCCAGCAGACGGTTCGTTGCGCGAACAATGCCATCAAGTGTCGACTGACCGGTGCCGTAGCGATTATCAAAGAAGTGCTTGGTTTTCGCATCGTTTACAGCGATTATCGGATAAGTCAACGCTCCATCAGCTGCCATTGCAGTCAGACGAATCACGCCGGTGGTTGTTTCTTCAGTACCACCTATGATGTCATTTAAGTACTCAGTATGTGTGCTATGTAGACGACTGACAACATCAGCGCCGTCGTCTAAGGTAATCTGGGGACGATGCTCTATGGCTGCATCGATATGGCGATAATAGGTCTCGGTGTCTTCACCGCATATAGCAAACACAGCGATTCCATAGTGTTTGACCAGCGCAGCAGCTACATCATCCTGGGTCGAGAGCGGGTTGGATGCGACCAGCACCAGGTCTGCTCCCCCAGCCTGAAGGGTACGCACCAGATTGGCGGTCTCGCTGGTTACATGCAAACAGGCGGAGATACGCATGCCAGCAAACGGCTGCTCAATCGCAAAGCGCTCGCGAATACCGC
>WQXZ01000160.1 GCA_009781525.1 Coriobacteriia bacterium
ATCTCGCTTTCGATGTAGAGTTCAGACTGGTGGGCTTTGGCGATCTCGGCGCAGAGTGCAAGGCCAAGGCCGGCTCCACCATGGCGGCGGGTGCGGGCTTTATCCAGCATGAAGAAGGGTTCGGTGAGCTGGGCGATTTGGTCGGCGGCGATGCCAATGCCGTCATCGATCACACCGACGACGATGCGACGCTCAACCGGTCCTGGTAGCTCGGTCTGCCCATCGGTGTCGTCCGACAGCTCGCGAAAGATCTCGCGTGCGGCAATGGTCACAGTGGCGCCTTCGGTGGAGGCTTTAATCGCATTATCAACCAGGTTGAAGATCAGTGACTGTATCAGCTCGCGATCAGCTAAAACCACGCAGTCATAGTCGGGAATGTGGCAAGCCAGGTTCATATTGCGCGCCTGGAATATCGGCTGAAGGGTCAAAGTCATCTCTGTCGTCAGTTCGTTTAGGTCAATCGGCTCAAGAGCCAGTTGCATGCTGCCTACGCTAAGCAGCTCCATCAACTTGCCCGAGAGGGACTGCAGTCGCTTGGTTTCGTTGACGATGATGTTCGCGTACTCGATTCGTGCAAGGTCAGAGACTTCTCGTTGCACGCGGAGTAAGTCAGCGTAGCCCAGAATCGAAGTCAGTGGCGTGCGCATTTCGTGTGCCAGGTTACCGATGAAGACCTTGCGTGATTCAGCCAGCTGCTCAAGGGCGGTTACATTGCTTTCGATTGAATCCGCCATGGAGTTGAAGTCGAACGCAACCTCTGCCAGTTCATCGTTTCCACGCACCAGAACGCGTTTCTCCAGAGAACCTGAAGATATCTCGCGAGTGGTGTTTGACAGGTCGCGCAGGGGCTTGAGCAGAGCCTGCACCATAAGCAGCAAGACACCCGAGATAAAGAGTGCAGAGAAGATCCCGATCACGCGGGCACGATTGAAGGTAGCGTCAAAGAGCTGGTAGGTCGAGGTGATATCGTAGAAGGTGATCAGCTGGTAGGCTTGACCATTGAATTCTGGAGAAGAGACAACGAAGATGAACACGCGATCGTCCTGGCGGGTGATGGTAAAGGAGTAGTCCTGTTCGTGTAGCAGGGTTTCTTCAATCGAGAAACCGGGATCATTGACCGAGTGGATCCTGCTTTGTTCAAGATAGAGGCTTGCACCGATCAGTTCGTTGCCGCTTTGCGAGTCGAAGACCTCCTTGAAAAGAGTGTCCATCTGCTCAGGGGAGAGGGTAATCGTGCGTTCGGAGAGCTGGGTGTTTGCCACATAATTCAAGATCTCATTGCGCAGGTAATTATGTCTGGTTAGCGCAGTTTGCTGCTCACGCTGCAGGGCAAGATCGTGATTGCTCTTCAGGATAATCAGCGAGATCGAGTTAACTAAGACGATGACCAGGGTCAAGGTTGTCAGAAATATCTTTTGCCAGAGCTTCATGCCTTCTCATGCTTTGGTGTCTGTCAGGCTTCGGGATCGGCATCTGATGGGGAGTCGTTTGCCGAGAGGTCGCTTGATTGCACGTCAGCAAGCGTTACCGGTCGACTCTCAAGGCGATAACCAAGGCGCTGAATCGTTACCAGATCACTAGATAGGTTCAACTTCTTGCGTAGCTGCTGAACATGGGTATCAACCGTTCTGGTGTCACCATAGTAGTCGTAACCCCAAACCGCAGACAGTAGCCGCTCGCGAGTCAAAGCGATGTCAATGTTGTTGATGAAAAACGACAGAAGGTCAAACTCCTTCGGCGTCAGATCGATCTTCTGTCCGTGATTGGTAACCTGATGGCGCTCGGTATCGATGATGATTCCCGCGTGATGCAGCATCGCCTGTTGTGGCTGGCTACGTCTGAGCACCACTTCGATTCTAGCCAATAACTCAACAGCCTCGAACGGTTTGACAATATAATCTTCAGCTCCCATGCGCAGGCCTTTGACCTTACTTGGAACATCGCCCATGGCAGTCAAAAAGATCACAGGTGTTTCAGCAGCCAGCGCGCCTCGTTCTTCGAAAACCGTGAAACCATCTTTTCCCGGCAGCATGATGTCAAGCAGAATCAAATCGAAAACTCTCTCCTGCATCGCGAGCAGCGCGATGTTGCCATCAAGTGCAATCTCACTGGTGTAACCACCGATGTTCAGAGTTGCCTCGATCATACTCGCGATGGTTTCGTCGTCTTCGACAATCAGTATATGCGCAGCCAAAAAATCCCTCTTCCTCAGATCGTTTAAGCGGCTGGCTTCGCAAGTGGATGTTGCAGACAGCAGGCTATTCATTAAGCAAAGCATGTCGCCTGCGTAATTACATTTTGCGTAAGCAAACCACAGATATAAGGCTATTTTACCTTAGCCGGGCAAACATCAGCCAGTGGGCAGACAGAGCACTGCGGACTGGCTGCTGCACAAAAATCCCGACCAAACAGCACCCATCGAAGGTTAATCTCACCCCAATACTCCTGTGGATAAACCCGAAGTAGTTGTTGCTCTACCTTGTCGGCGCTGTCTGCTTTGGCAGCAACAAAACGCAGTCGATGAGCAATCCGATAGACGTGGGTGTCTACTGCAATACCCTCAACCAACCCGTATGCCTCAGTCAGCACAACGTTTGCAGTCTTCCGTCCAACACCAGGCAGCAGCATCAGCTCTGCCAAAGTGCTTGGAACAACAGACGCAAACTCGAGCACGATCATCTGAGCAGCTTGAATAACATGCCTGGCTTTGACCTTGTATAGACCGATACTCTTGATGACTTGCTCAACCTGGGCTTGGTCTGCATTAGCCAGGGTAGCAGCATCAGGCCAGCGAGAGAAAAGCTCAGGTGTAACAAGATTTACTGCTTTATCGGTAGTCTGAGCAGAGAGGATAACTGCAACAAGCAAGCTAAAGGCATTTTCGTAGTCAAGTGCACAGCGGGCATCTGGGTAGAGCAGTCGCATTCTTTCAGCAATTACTAAGGCTCGCGCTTGTATAGATTTTTGTGACTCACGAGGCATACTTCTGCCAGCCTTTTCATAGGTTTTGCTGATGAAACACGTATACGCAATCATATCTCATACGCTTGTCTTCGCTGATAAGTGCTGTGAATTCGTAGATAATGGTCAGATGCGAGTTGTAAGATGATTGGCGACCCAATTATAAAAACCATCTCGGATCGTTTATTCGAGACTAGCGCCTTGAATAATGTGGTAGAGAAGCTGGGCACAAATAGCGACATTTCTGTTGCAGTGCCCATTTCGACGCGCCCACTTTTTATCGCAGCAACCTTTGCTCGGTCACCGAGTAGCATGTTGGTGCTGACCGGCGGAGAAGCCGCTGCCGATATGATGGTAAGAGAGCTGAGGCAGTGGTTGTCATCAGAGCAGGTACTACGCATGCCGCTATATACCCACCAGCCTTGGCGTGAGCAGGTAATCAACACCGACCATATTGCTCAGGTCGGGCAACGCAATCAAGCAGTTACTTCACTACAACGAGGTGAGCGAAAGATCGTTGTTGCCAGCATAGAGGCGATTCTGAGAAAGATACCGATTTTTGAAGCCCACCAGCGCAGGCTTTTAGTTTCGGTGCCGCAGGGCGGCGACGGTGAGAGTGCGAGCGGCGAGGACACGACAGTCGCTGCTACCACTGCCGCGACCGCCGCTGCTTCTGCTGTCGCCGCGACCGCGACCGCCGCCGC
>WQXZ01000161.1 GCA_009781525.1 Coriobacteriia bacterium
ATTGCAGGTTTTTAGGATTGTCGACGATATCTCTTGGAGTCACGTCCAAACCAGCACCCTCGGGAAGGGTGATCAGACCCTGAGCAGCCAGCAGGTGCAGAGCGCGAGCCTCGTTTGTCGGGTCGTTCGGAATTGCGATCAGGGCACCATCCTGCAGGCCATCTATGCTGTCACACATGCCAGCATAGATTCCCAGAGGCTCAAAGTGTACGGCGACAACGCTTACCAGATCGGTGCCATTGGCTTCATTGAATTCATCCAGATAAGGAACATGCTGGAAGTAGTTGGCATCGGTGTCGCCGGCGTCAGTGTCCTGATTGGGCTTTACGTAGTCGTTGTACTCGATGATTACCAGCTCATAGCCCAGCTCTGCCATGTCGTCCTTTAGATTCGCGAGAATCTCAGAGTGCGGCGTGACAGACGCGCCTACGGTGATTGTAACCAATTCAGCGCTATTATCATCGTCCTTACTTCCATCGTCTTTCTTGTCGTTGCAGGCACTCAACCCGAAAATCGCCGTGCCTGCCAGCATGACAGACAACAGCAGTACCAGTGCCCTTCGCAACCTTGCTTTTCCGTCTTTCATTGTCCTTCCTTTCTTCCTCCATTTCCTATGCAGCCACACGGCTGCAAGTTCATAATTATAAGCCTAAGCGCGAAATCCGGCTTGTCGCCGATTCGTTAGCACAAGGTTATCAGTAAGTATTCTCTATAATTGGTTGGCATCAAACCAATCGCATAACAACGAACGACACTTGGGCGAAAATGCTGGCTAAACTAGAACAAAAAAGAAAGGTCTTCTCCACATGGTTATTGATCTTGTCGATAGCACTTGCTGCCCCGTTCTTGCTCGCTGAAACGACTGAGCTGGCAAAGATCGTCGCGTCTCTGCTGCTCGCAACCAGTGTGATCGTCTGCCTGGTCTATCGCTTCCGAGGAATCGCTGCTGCCGCTAAGACCATTGTCTATCTGTTGATAATGGGATTTGGAATCGGCTTTTCACTTGCGCTGTCACTGTCGCAGAGCAGCGACCTGTCCGCTTCGAAAACCGAAACCCTGGCAATCATTATCGTTGTTGTTCTCGTGGTTGGCTTCAACTTGCCTAAAAGAGCAGGAGTCTACACAAAAGCGGCGCTTAGAAAAGCATCTGTGCATAAAATCCCGATCGCGGAGAGCTCGGCTTCTTCACAAAGGGCAGGAGGGCCTGAGCAGATGGGAACCCCCTTCGCATGGATTATCGGCACACGGTTCGGGGGACGCTTGGGACGTATACCTCACGATCCACCGTCGTACAGCATTGATGCTATAAGCTTGAGAGCGCGAAGGGCGCGCCTGGTTGTTGGCTTGGCTTGCTCTCTATTCTTTTTTGTCGCGGTGCTTATCGTGCTGTTTTTTGAGGAAAGCCAGGCTGATGTGCCTGACTTGGAGTCATGGGTGTTTTGGCTTCTGATTGCAGCTCTTCTTGCCAGTTTGTTTGGGGCTACTCTGATGCTGCTGGGTTTTGCGCGAGGTATAGTAGCCACGTTGGCGGTGGTCGGGGCATGCCTGCTGATCGACTATATCTACAGGCAGATTGGAATGCTTGTTGGCAGCTATCCATTTGCACTTTTTATCATGGTATCTGTGGTTGGATTCGCACTAGGTTACGCATTACGGCAGATAGTTGGCTTTAGAGCTAAAAGGCAATACGATGCCTTTGTAGCTTTTGAAGAAAATGAAAGTCTATTCTTTGTTGATCTGCTCTTTTTGGAAATATACCATGTTGCCGATTTTGACCACTGCATCAAAGCAACCGTCACTTATGATCGCAAAGCCAGTCAGCGAGACCTTCAATCGGTTAGTCGAAACCTGATAAGGCATTGCATCACCAAGCGGCTTATTTTCGTCGGAGCGACACTTGACCCTACAAGGGTGACTTGCTCAGCATTCTTTTACTGCCCTGAATCCGGTAATGATAAAAGGCTCCGGCGCTTTTTTAGAAGTGCCTTGTGGGTTGAGGCTGAAGTCTCCAGCCAATTTGATCCAGGCTGGAACACTTACAGAACCGCTCTGGCTCCAAGCGACTCAATGCTTATCAAGCTGGATGTTGAGCAGCTGATTGCCTGGCTTGGTAAGAGATCGTTTGATTTCAATGAACCGCATCCGATAGTTCTGGGGTCTGAATTCGCTAGCCAACAAGATGCTCGGACCTTTATTAACGCCATAAACATGAAGACATACGATGAGGTCAGACTGAAAGAAAACCTGGCTGAAAGCACTGATATGTCGTACAGCAAGACTGTCTTTGTTCAGAAAACCATCTCCGTCAACGCATTTAACCTCCATGCGGAGATCAGAAAGTTCAGCAGGTTAACCAAACAGTCAACTGGCTGGTTTCTCGGAATTCAGTTCACCAGCCTAAAGGATTTGCTGGAGTCTTGATGCTGTGCTCTTTGCCGTAGTGGTGGTGGGTGGTGGGGTGAACAAGGGAGCCAGGCAGCCTTCGATTACGTGCTCCTGACCTGCGCCTCGTCTAGCGTTTGTCGATGCGGCGGGCTACCAGGTCTGCGACTGACTGTATGACTTGCACCATGATAATCAGGATGACAATAGCAGCTACCATCACGTCACCCTTAAAGCGATGATAGCCGTAGCGAATGGCCAGGTCTCCGAGTCCTCCACCGCCGAAGGCGCCCATGATGGCTTGATAACTAATCAGGGTAATCAGTGCAATCGCTGCACCGCGAACCAGAGAGGGCAGGCTCTCGCGCAGATAGACCTTCCAAATAATCTGAGTGGTTGAGGCTCCAAAAGCCAACGCAGCTTCGATTCGCCCTGGTGGAATCTCTTCAAAAGACGATACTACCAGCCTGGCTATGAAAGGTGCTGCACCGATAGTCAACGGTACCAGCGAACCTCTTACACCAAGCGAGGTACCTACTATCAAGCGCGACAGCTTGATCAGCAGCACCATCAGGATGATGAATGGAATCGACCGACCCATGTTAACGATCCAGCCGACAATGGCATTGATAACTGGCTGCGGTTTTAATGAGCCGGGGGCAGTGATTTTTAGTACAACTGCCAAAGCTATACCGATTATATAGGCGAAGAAGGTCGATACTGTGACCGCTATCAGGGTATCAACTGTACCCCAGATCAGCAGGTCAGCGTACCTGTCAAGAAATTCGGAGAGATATTCGATCACCTTGCGCTCACCTCCTACACCTGATTATCTGTTTGCTGCCGCCCCTGAGAAGCAGACGCTGCAGACGCAGCCTCCGCGGCAGCCTTTGCAGCCGCTTCGGCAA
This sequence comes from Coriobacteriia bacterium, assembly GCA_009781525.1. Classification (GTDB taxonomy): domain Bacteria; phylum Actinomycetota; class Coriobacteriia; order Coriobacteriales; family UBA8131; genus WQXZ01. The sequence continues at coordinate 3,291 of WQXZ01000161.1, forward strand.
ATGCCTGACCAAGTAGCAGCTGGGTAATCTGCTGCTTTGGTGCTGCAAACACCTCTTCGGCTGAACCACGCTCAACAATTCTTGCGCCATCGATCACCGCGACCTTGTTACATATTGTCTGCACAACCTTCATCTCATGTGTGATGACCACAATGGTCACCCCGAGCTCACGATTAATCGTCTGTAGCAACTCAAGAATCGAGTTGGTCGTAAGCGAATCCAGCGCGCTGGTCGCCTCATCGCAGAGCAGGTAGCTGGGATTGTTAGCCAGTGCCCTTGCTATCGCAACTCTTTGCTGCTGCCCGCCCGAG
>WQXZ01000162.1 GCA_009781525.1 Coriobacteriia bacterium
AGATCACCGGGATTGATGAAGGTCTTTGCAATCAGATCCAAAGCCTGCTGGGCTCCGGTTGTGATTGTCAGGTCATCAGGAGTGATGTTAATACCTACGTCTGTCATCAGCTTACAAATAAGCTCTTTGGTTTGGGTGCGTCCCTGTGTGTCTCCGTATTGCAGCCCTTCGACGCCTTCTTCGCGTACTGCTGCTGCAGCAACCTCGGCTACCTCTGCTAGGTCAAGTTTGCGTATCTCTGGCATACCGCCAGAAAGCGAGATGATGTCGGAGCGTGATGCTGCAGCAAACAGGTCCCTTACTGCGCTTGAACGCATCGTCTCTACGCGCGATGCATACAGATCTGTCCATTCATCGGTTTGGATAAGTCCTGTTGTTGCCATAGTTCACCTCCATGTTGGGTCGAAAAAAATGTATCGGACGATACTAACACAATAAAACAGTGAGTACCCGGGTTATTCATGCATCTGCGTCTATTGGCTGGTGCAAAACCTCCTCCAGCTCACGTATTGCCTGCTGCAGAAGCTGATCGAAGCGCGCTTGTAGCGGATGCCGCGGGTGCTCCGACGTTGGCGCCTCGGTAGTCAATGTCTGCACCGTCACCCTGGCTGAGCCTGTTGCCCTGTTCTGCCAGCGTGTGTTTCCAGCAACCTGAAAACCATACTCTTCAACCAGCCTGTCAATCAATAAATGCTCGACTATGTGCGGAAGGCTGGCAAAATGAACCTTTTCACCGAACCTGCCAAGCCCCTGTTGACGGCAGGCATGCTCGGCTAGACCTGGTCTTAAGCTTAGCAGCTGCAGTACCTGGCTTGGGTTCAGGCGTAAGTCAGGCTCTCTGACGCTGAGCAGCACAGAAAACCGCAGCTTCGAACCCGGCTCGCTCTGCTTGCCTGCGTCTGCGCCGGTTTTCTCAGCGCCTGAAAGTGACCGACAATCAAAACGGGTGGCTGATTCAGCCACCCGAAGCTCACAAGAGATTATCTGGATAAACACCTGCAGTCTACGCTCCCGAACAGAATAACCAGACTAGTAGATCACGCGATAACGAACAGTTCTCACGCCCCAGTCGTATGTTGACTCAAAGCCGAAAGCCTTCCATACGCCAGGCTGCAGGTCAAGGTCGCGTCCCCAGATTGCAAAGGGACCGGTGTCGTTGATCAGCGCGGTAACAACAATGCCGTTGTATTCGATCTCAATAGTCCGGCCAAGTAGATATGACCACGCAACCGGTACGGCTACAGCCATGCTGTCCTGTGTCACTGGATGAATGCCGAGAGCAGTCCACTCGTTGGGGTCATCACCATAGGCTGATGCCAAACCGCTTCTCCAGGGTATCGAGTCATAGTTTCCATCTCCAGGATTGACACTCGGACCGGGAACGCTCGGGGCTACATCTCGAACAGCCAGATCACGTTCAATCGGAGTTGCCAGACCCGAAGATCCCGACGCTGGCGCCTGAACCTCAGAAGCTGGTAGAACCAGCCTCTCTGCAGGTGCTATCTGCTCGGGCGCCGAAGCGCTCTGAATTCTACCGACACCAAGGGTACGGGATTCGGAACTCGAAAAATCAGCAAAAGCAAGTACATTGGTTAGCAATAAGATCAGTGTCATCACCGATAAAAGCGTCTTACGCAACGACTTGCCAGCCAAACGTTTGTCTTCTATCACAATTCTATCTCCCACAGCACTTTCAAGAATCTCTTCTTTGTTCGCCAGCGCCTGTGTTTGCGTTTCATTACTACTGCGAACATGACATATATGTTTCTACACTAAATCTCACATTACACAAAAGCCACATCAAGTGGCAGGAAATCAATAGTACACATCCCTCTTTGACTTGTCCACCGAACACTTGGTAACAAATTCATCATAGCAGCTTTGTTACTTTAATCGTCTCCAATAGCAGCTTTATTACCTTTTTTTCATAGCTCTTCACAGCATAATACATGATGTTGTATGAAGCTGGGAGGTGACTTGGTGCTACTCAATCTTCCTCGTACGAAACAACCAGCTTGGCTAAAAGCTCCCTTTAGTCGCCCTAGCTGCACTCAAAATGAACGATTTGGTTGTAATAGTTTTAGCTTTTATCTATTACTAGTGCTAAACTGGTGCTACCAAAAAACCTAATGAGGACGTAAGAGTGAATTTTGGGGGTAACATGAGCGAAGAGACAAAGACCGAGACGGCAGCTCCAAAAAAGAACAACAAGAAGCTGTTTATTATAATCGGAATACTGTTGGTGATAGCTGCAGCTGGCTCAGGAGCCTGGATTTGGCATGAGCAACCCAGCTTCTGTAATGCCTTCTGCCATGTTCCAATGGACGAATACTACAGTACCTATATCGCTGAAGTCGGAGAACCTACCTTTGACAAGTACGGAAACGCCGTTTCTGATGCTTCCGGCATGCTGGCTGCAACCCATCGTGAAGCCGGCGAAGGCTGTCTTGACTGCCATGTTCCAACGATTGGTGAAATGGTGTCTGAGGGCTTAGCATGGATTCCTGGAAGCTACTACTTCCCGCTTTCTGAGCGTAGCCTGGATGAGTTGACAGCTGCCCGCAAGCTAGAAAATGACGAGTTCTGCATGAACAAGAAGTGCCACCATGTAAGCTCCGATGGCACAGCAATAGATTCGCGTGAAGCTCTAGAGGCTGCTACATCCGACCTTGCATTCAACCCACATGCCAGTGTTCATGGTGAGTTTGATTGCGCCGACTGCCACAAGGCACACCGTGCTTCGGTCAATATCTGCTCCAGCCCCGGCTGCCACAGCGATGCGATTATCCCGCCCGGCTGGTTAGATGTAGCTGATTCGCTGTTGCTAGACCTTTATCTGGTAGATCCGGAGTAACAACCAGGATCAACGAGGTTTTATCCACATGTAAAACCCACAGGGTAATGGCGCTCTGTGGGTTTTTTTGTTCAGCTTACCTTTGGGGCTTCGACAGTATCTGGCTAAAGGTGTCCGCCTGCAAGCTCTCAAGCGACAGGTCAAAGTCAGCTTCTTCATGAGTCAGGGCTATTCTATAGGTGCAAACGATGTCTTCCAGGAAGTCAGTAAAGCCAGGGCGATGCAGGAATTCGAGCTTATTTGCCTGCCTTCGCTGGTTCTGAATTTCGCTTGTAAATGAGACGCGAGAGTTTCCTGTCGCGAAGCCACCAACGATGAAATTCAATGCTTCTTCATTCTTTATTAAAGTTCCCAACTCTTGCTGCGCCTTTCCAGGAGCTACTTCTGTGCAGAAGTTCACAATAATCTTGTTCGGGTCGATCACGTAATTATTGGAAATGTCTTCAGCGCTTCCTTTGGCGATGATAACGTCGAATGGAATGACCTCATTGTTCCTGGTGAAATTGTTCATTGAAAATGTGAGCTCCAAGTCTGTGATGTCTCCTTTGACAAGCATTGCCTCGGTAGCACCATTCGGTTTTGGGGCTGCGGTCACGTCTCCACTGTAGACGATCTCGCAATGCTCTGTTCTGTAGCCCGTATACCAGCCTATTGCACCGCTGCTCGTCACAGCGTGTAAGTCAAGATCCACACGCT
>WQXZ01000163.1 GCA_009781525.1 Coriobacteriia bacterium
GTAGGGTCGGGTCGGCTGGCGAGATCTGACCATTTGTCGGAGTTGATCCGTTTGTGGATAAGAACTCGCCATTTAGGGTCGTATCGTCTGTTAGGCGGTAGCCGATACCACGGACGGTTTTAATAGACACCGTGGTATCAAACAACTCTAGCTTCTTGCGTAGAAAAGATACGTAAGTCTGGAGCAGCTGCTGCGATGCGTCCGCATCGTATCCCCATAGCCGGTCAAGGATACTCTGGGTTGAAAGTGTGGTGTTAGCGTTTCGCATCAGTATTTCAAGTAGCTGCGCTTCTTTTGGCGTGAGGCTGCACGAATAGCCACCTTGGCGCAATGTCAAGTCTGCTGGTTCGAACTCAAGGTCACCTAATACAAGTAAGCTTTCTGAGACCAGCTCGTTCGGACGTCTGCTAAGCGCTCGCAGTCGAGCCATTAGCTCAGCCATCTGAAATGGCTTGGTCAGGTAGTCGTCAGCTCCACTGTCCAGTCCGTGTACTTTGTCTTCGACCTGATCGCGAGCTGTCAGCAGTATCACTGGAGTCTGAAAGCCAGCAGCACGGAATTCTTTCAGCACGCTAAAGCCATCGCGTATAGGTAGCATCAGGTCGATGATGATGATGTCGTGAGCACCGGTCAGAGCTTGCTCAAGCCCGTCCTCGCCGTCAAAGCTCATGTCAACCTGGTATTGATTCTGCCGCAATATATACGCAACAGCATCTGCCAGGGCACGTTCGTCTTCAATATAGAGTAAGCGCATTGCTGTCTCCTACTTTTTGTTGTAATCCCAGGGTGTCAGTGCTACCTGATTATCAGGGCATCGCTGTTAGAGCCATTTTCATCGAAACCTTCGCCGAAGGGGTGCGACTCTCCAGCAGCGTAGACGATACCGTCTGCGCTGATAGCGATGTCATGAAAAGACTCGGTTCTATTCTCTCTTGGCCATGCAACGATATTGGCGATTCGCAGATCATTGTCTAACAGCACGATTGCTGCATCACCTCTTCGGGTGGCGGTACCAGCTTGCCCTGCAGCATAGATGTATCCTTCGGGGTCTACAGCTAGCGCCCTAATATCCATGCCAGAGTCGAACTCTGACCTGCTAAAGAAGTCGGATCTGATCTCATTGGTATCAAGAGATGCGACTTCGTCAAGGTTTGAGTCGAGTTTTAGCAGGAAGCTCCGCGAGCCGTACCAATAATCATTTGTATCCCAAACAATAAAGATTGAGCCATTCGCATCAACAGCTAAGCTGCTGAATTGATTCATCGAATCGCTTTCACTTTTTACGAACTCGCCTTGTAGCACCAGGTTGCTGTTATATTTGAAAAGATAGGCTTCAAATGGTGACTGCTGATACAGAATGGAGCTACCCAAAGCATACACTGAACCGTCAGGTGCGACAGCTAAGTCAAAGAACTCGTCTCTTTTGTCGTTATCCCAAACAAGCGAACATACTTCATTCAGATCACTGTTATATTTGATGATGACACCTATGGAAAGATAGTAATCCTCATCTTGAGGGTGCCAGCCGGCTGCATATAGAGAGCCGTCTTCAGAAGCAACAAGAACCGTATACCCAAATCGAGTCTCAGTCGAAGCAATCTCAACAAAATCAGTATCGTATTTAATAATACCAGTGTCACTTCCGTTGTTAATAAAATATGCAACAAAGATCGAACCATCAGGAGCAACAGCGATTCTTATGCCAAAAGCATCGTAGGGAGTATCAGAGCTTCTCAGATAAGCAACACGATTAAGGTCACTATCGTATTTGACAATCATAGACTCTGAGCTATCGTATGAATACAGCGATCTAACAGCATATATATATCCGTCAACTGATGCCGCAACCGAGTGGAAATACGTAATAGGTGCATCATCAACCAGGTCAAAGGTAACTAACTCAAGTTGCTCAGCTCTGTCACGGCTTAAGTAGTTGGTGTCGAACACCCAGCTGTCCGATCTGTTTATCGGTAGCTGGTCGGTGAAGCGCTCTTGGTTGCTTTGGTTAGAATTCTGTGCGGTCGTGGAGCAGCCGCTCAGTGCGCAGGTCAATACCAGTAGTAGTGAGACCAGTGAGCTGCAATGTGCCCTGTTCATTCTTTGCCTCGTTATATGGTCTCGGTCAGATACGATTTTTACCCTCTGCTTTACCATGATTTTCTCCCCTTTGATCATAAAAGCACATTGCTTTGACTACGCCTTGCTGTTTGTTGGCTACACTCTAACAGTACAACCTTAAAAAAACCTTAAAGCGCGATTGTGAAGAATGGCGTTAGTGAAATTGTGATGCAGCAGCTCGGTGTAAGGGCTGCTGCCAGACGCAGTGAGATAAGCGCGCTGCGACGCTTGCCGTGCTCGCGACGCCTTCAGCAGTTCGTAGTTATGTAACCTCTGCTAGAGAGGCTTTTTGCATGTGCTTGACCAAGGTTTTCTGTCAATGATAATAATTCGTGTAACTGGCCTATTTCATGATTATTGCTGAGCTACCACTGGCGCCATAGTACGCGCCTTCGTTGGCAGCTTGCGCTACCTCTCCAACCGTGTAGACCTGGGCATCTGCGCTTAGTGCGATGTCGACGAGACTTTCATCATTGCTGCCTGGCCAGACGACGATATTGGCGATTTTCAGGTCATTGTTTAGCAGCACGATAACGGGGTCGCTGCCCCTGCCAGTTGTTCCAGCGCTTCCGGCGGCATAGATGAACCCCTCCGAGTCAATAGCGAGCGCGCTGATGTCTACTCCCCAGGGAAATTCTGAGTAGGTGAAGTAGTCGGATCTAATCTCGTTCGTGGCAAGGGAGTCGATTTCGTTGAGATCAGGGTCGAATTTGATCAAACAGCTGGCGGTTGTTGTTGCGCTTGAGCTATTGAACACGACAAAGACTGCTCCGCTGGAATCGACAACCAGGCAGGTAAAATTGTTATAGAGGTTTTCTTTTCTGGTTATTTGATTGAGCTGAGTCAGATTGCTGTCAAATTTGACAAGATATGCTTCTGGATCATCTGTATCTGGCGTAGCATAGGTGTTCGCCAGGGTGTATACCGATCCATCTGTTGCGACGGCGAGGCTGTGAAAAAGGCTTGCCTGCCCGTAGTTCCAATATGCAGAACCGATCCGATTCAGCTCACTGTCGTACTTCACAACGATTCCAACTGGAGTGCGCGACTCGTCATAAGTGATGTCAGTACCGACCGCATAAAGAGTCCCGTCTTGCGACACCACCATGTCCATTAGCCATGCAGTCGTTACTATTGATGCAATTTCGACCAGGTCGGAGCGATATTTAACAACGCCCATGTCGTAGTCGATTTCTTCACCACCTGAATAAGAAACATAAACCGAACCATCAGGAGCAAGCGCAATTGCTCTAAAGTCGTCGTATGGTGTTGTTTGGCTGCTAAGAAAAGCCAGCTGGTTAAGCTCACTGTCATACCTGATTATCACGTCGTATGCTGTTTCAGCACTGCTTGTCGTACCGAGAGCGTAGACAGAGCCATCGGATGAAACCTGCACTGATTCGA
>WQXZ01000164.1 GCA_009781525.1 Coriobacteriia bacterium
TCGCCCTCGTCGATTTCACGTACCTGGTTGTTGGTACCTGAGTGTTCGATCGGCTCATCGTCGTCGTCGGGTGAATCGGCTCCCGGGTCGATTGGTGGGAGGTCGTCATTGTCGGGTTCATCGTCATAAAATCTAATCAGGTTATCGTCGGTTGCATCGCCGAACTGCAACCCTGTATTTGCAGCAAACGCGTTGTTGACAAATTGTCCGCCTGCCGACTCAGCTACGCCTGCTCCACCTGCGATCGCAGAAGCAGCGGTGTCAGCATCGTTCGCATCTTCGAATACGTCGCTCATAGGGCTGATTCCGTACATATACCGATATGAATTGGAGCTGGTTATTCGTGAGTAGACTTCACTGTAGTCATCAGGGGTGTAGGCTGTTACTAGGTCACCCTGTTCAGTCTGGCCTTCACCTGATGATGCCTTGCCGACATCGCGGTCTCCTAGCCTGCCAAGGGCTCCGTTGCTATAGAGTACTCCGAATATCGCACTTACGAAAATCGCTGCAGCTATGGACATCCTTAGATAGCGACTCCTTAGCCTGCTCGCTCCTGCTGGTTTTGCATGTTGGTTGTGTGTTGCTGGGATGGTTTCAGTGGCTTGGCTTGCCCCTATGTTGGCTGCACTTGTATCCTGGAGTTCGATCTCGTTGTCTTCACTACCAACCAGCTCTTCAGCTACCAATGCAGCATCAAGCCTGAGAAGTAGGCTCTCATCAGGGATCATCTGCTCCTTCATGCTCTTCATCTCGTCAAAGGTTTTCTCACTCATCTGAATTTGCTCCCTTCAGCAGAGTCTTCATCTGCGCCCGTCCGCGGCTGAGCTGCACTCGTACGGTACCAGGTGCGATCTCAAGTACCTGCGCGATACTATCAACGGACATGTCTTCAAAATAGAAAAGGTGCAAAACGGTGCGATAGATCCCTGGTAACTCACGCATAGCTTGAAAGATCTCATCCTGCAGAGCATTGGCAAAGCTGAAGTCGTCACTGACTTCGCTGGATGAAAGCTGCTGGTCGTAAAGAGGTACGACCTTCTTTGCCCAGCTTGAGCTGGTCTGCTGCCTGGCGCAGTTGACCGTTGTGGTGATCAGCCAGGCTTTGCGAAGCTCCTCGCTACTGAACACAGGATTCTTACGGTGATAAACCAAAAAGACTTCCTGAAAGACATCGTCAGCGTCCTGACGAGTGCGGGTGTGTGTCAGCGCTATAGAATAGACCATGTCTTTATAGCGCAAAACAACATCACGCGTGGGCAGAGTGCTTTGTTTGAACGCGCTGTCTGCTGCTTGCAGAGCTACCTGTTCGTTCATCAGCTTCCATTCTCTCGCACTTGGTTTTGCTTCCTTTAAGATAAATCCGAGCAGACTGGCAAAAGGTTACAGAGACGCGAACGTTTTTCTACTTTTATCTACCGTATGGACTTACCGGCGGCAGATTTGCCGGAGGCTGGTTGCTGGGAAGCGAGTAACCTGGTGGCGGATAGACAGGTGGCGGGGCAGCTGGCGGTTGACCTGGTTGGTACTGCTGGCTACCAGCTTGATTCGTGGCATGGCGATAGTCGTCAAGAATATTGCGAATCTTCTCAAGGAAGCTCTGCTCTCCGATGGTATTGATTTTGTAGAAAACCGCCTGGCTACCGCCTGAGGTTATTGCAGAGACGAACAACTGTCCTTCATATCCAACCACAGTTACTGTCAGGCTAAGTCGATTACTACCAACCCAGCTATATCTTTCGTAGACTCGAACGGCGACAATCATATTCATAAACGAGAAAGAGCTACCGTCTTCGAAACTGGCGGAAACACTGCCGCGCAAGATAGCATCGTCAAGATAGCTGAGTAAGTGATTGAAGTCACCCCGCAAAGTAGTTTCATATTTCGCCATGTTTTCTCCTTACGAACATAAAGACTGTATATCAGCAGTGCCACATTAGCAGATATGCAGCGTCCAGTTCGTTTAAACGATGCAACTGCTAAATGACAGAAAAGAGCGCGCAATCTGTACGCGCTCTTTTCGTAAAGATAAATTACATGTCCCTGCGAAGAAAGCTAGTGCTCTTGTATGCTGTCGACGACTGTATACTCGAATACTCTCTCAAATACCCAGTCACCATTAGTGCTAATCACTATGCATCCATACATGGTGGACACCCCATCAAACTCTATTATCTCTGAAACACCTGTCTCGGATTCTATAATCACATGCTCTTGACTAGGAGACCCGGCATATGGAACGAATCTTATTTCGATAGCATCAGGTTCGCTGCACATTACCTTGTACCTTCCATACAGAAAGGCTACAGGAAAGGCAAAATCACCATTTCCGGATGCGGCTAGTCTTCGAGGCTGCAGGCTGTTATAACCTTCAATCTCCCAGTCACCATCTGCTTGAATACTCAAACTGACTAACGACTCAAAGACCAGGAAAATCGTCCCAACATACGAGCCAGATACAGAAAACAGTATTTCATCCCCATTGACTATCTTAAAAGAGCCATACCCACTGTAGTTAATATCGATGAAAACCTGCTGTAGCGGTCTGTCATACACAGTTACGTCACCAGATCCTTTTGCTGAAAAGAAAACAAACCCAAGCGACGGTGCGTTAACTGGCATCTCGTCTTTAATTGATGGAAATGCAGCAGTAAAAGCTTTATAGACTTCACCATTTTCTGCGTAGCTGATCTCAAGATAGCTTACTGCATCATCGTTGTTATCAACTGGCATTCCCTCTAAATCAAAGCAATAAACTGCGGTGTCATAGAAAGGCAGCATTTGTTGGGAAACTGATGCTTTTGGTATAAATACACTGGGAGTGCCAAGAATCTGTTCGACATTCTCTTCGGAGCATCCGACATTGATTCCTCGTATTTCCCACTGGCTGGGTTGCTCCCCTCCGATGGTAATAGATGCAACACGATCACACAGGATGAATACTGAGAGACCATCAAACAGATATGTCCAGTCAGGCTTCGTCTGCACATCCATCATCTCGCCAAAAGTAGTGGCAGGCATACCTAGGTAGATGATTGATCCTGTGACCGTGTTTGTAGCTACGGTATTTGAATAGTCATACCCTTTTAGCCACAATAGTGGGTTCTGCTCATTAAGAATGTCAAGAGCAAGGTCGGGTAAAAAACCCAGTGCCTCAAAAGCAGCTGCATCGACTCGCGTTAGACCGTACTCAAGCTCATCTTTTGTTACAGAACCATACGGATTCATGTGTACAACATTTTGTTCGATTATGCCTTGGTCAAGCATCCTGTAGTAGGCGCAAAACAGCAAGCTTGCATATGCCCATTCAGGAATTTCATCGAGATCATCATATGGCCAACCAAAACCACTCAGAGATCCAGGTTTGACTAACGGGAGCTCATTTGTTTTGAAATACTCATATGCAGGCACGCAGTATGCAGCGTACATAACAGAGCATTCTGCTCTGGAGATAAGTTTACTTGCGTCAAA
>WQXZ01000165.1 GCA_009781525.1 Coriobacteriia bacterium
CGCTTCAGCCTTTAATATGGATAAGATCCCGTGGCCAGAGATCAGCATCTCGATACTTGATGCCAGATCACGGGGGCTTACACTGAAGGAGAGTTGGTCGCGAGCTTCATCTTCTGCGCTATGGGCTTCGTCGATTACCCAGTGGCGGATGTTGGGCAGGATGCTGCCTTCAGCTGTGATGTCACAGAATAGCAGAGCCTGGTTGGTCAGCACGATGTCGGCTTCAGCTGCGGCTCGGCGAGCGCCATGCAACAGGCAGGCGGTGTAGTAGCGGCAGCGGCGCTTGAGGCAGTCGTCTGCACTGGCTACCAGCTCGTACCGCGAGACGTCCTCGTAGTTCATGCGCAGGTGATCCATATCGCCACGCGAGCTTTGGCAGACAAAGGACAGCAGCGAGGCAATGGTTGTGATGCTGTTGGGGCTGGCAATACGCTCGGTCTGGCGGGACAGACTGGCTAATTTGCGCAGGCAGGGATAGTGGTCGTATCCTTTGAGCGATTCGAAAACTATGCCGCCTGGTAAGGTTTTATTCAATCTTGGCAGTTCGCTATACAGCAGCTGGTCAAGCAGGGTGTTGGTCTTGGTTGCCACGCCGCAGCAGATATCGTTTGCTCTGGCAAAGAGTGCCAGTGGCAGCAGGTATGCCATCGACTTACCGACACCAGTACCGGCTTCAACTGCCAGATGGGTACTGGTGCTGAGTGCCGCAGCTACGCCGAGCGCCATTTGGGTCTGCTCCTGACGCGGCTCGAACTGGGGATACATCTGCCCGAGCAATCCATCTGCAGTGAAGGCTGCCATAACCTGACGGGCATCCACCTGTGTGAGCGTGCTGCGCCCGCCTATCAGCTCCAATGCGTCCTGCTTGTTCTGGCGCGGACGCTGCTGCATGCGGGCTCGCCTGGCGTCCAGCAGCGAGAAGCGGGTGGAGGCGGGGCGGGTGGAGGCGGGCGACAATAATCCGTCAACCGGGGCAGGCTCTGGTATGCTGCCAGCAACCTGTGCGATATGCGGGCGCAGCGCCCATTCCGAATCCGGAAATAAGTCGGCGATCTGTCGAACCAATCCGTATGGCAGGTCAGTCAAAGCAGTCAGCATGACACGCCATAGCTCTGCCAGCCGCAATGCGTCGTCTATTGCCCGATGGGTGCTTCTGGCTTCACAGAATACCTCGGTGAGCGATTGCAGGCTGTAGCTTCGACAACGTGGTAAGGCGATGCGCGCCAACTGTATTGAATCGACCCAACTGTTGTTCTCAATAAAATCAAAAACCTGCCTGGTAGCGTGGCGTAGCATATTACGATCGAACTCCGAGTTGTGAGCAACAACTGTGGTTGAGCCAACAAATTCTGCAAGTTGCACGATAGCTGTCAGGGCATCTGGAGCACCCGTGACATCATCGTCAGAAATTCCAGTCAGCTCGGTGATGTTCAAAGGAATCGCCCGCCCCGGGTCAACAAAAGTCGAGTACTGATCAACTATCTCAGTACCCCTGATTCGCACAGCCGCAATCTCAATTAACGTGTCCCGCTGGTACGACAAACCGGTGGTTTCGACATCCAAAGTAACGATATCCTCTTCGAAAGCCCCAAAGACTTCGTCCTTTGCTCGCTTGGCCAGTGTGGCGTACTTGGCTAACACATCGGCATCGGTTCCAGGAATCAACAACTGTAAAATGACCTCTGCTGTGTCTATTGCGTCCATGTTATTTGCTCGCGGTAATCACTAGCTGCCCAGAGCCTTTGTAGCCGGAGCAGCTGTAGCGGTTATGCCAGATGTATTCAGACTTGGCAGGCTATTCTAGCCCGGCTTCATCGTCAGGCTCAGCCTCGACAGCAGTGTCTACCCCATCAAGCTCAGCGGCGGTTTTCTCCAGAGAATATAAAGACGGATAGGCACCCAAACTATATAGCGGGTCTTGGAAGTGCAGGTGGTCGTCGTGCGTGTAGTACAGCCATGCCAGCACCTGAGCCTCTTCGTCTCCTGCGCGGGCGAACTCGACGATAATCGCGTCGGAGCGACCGTCATCGAGATCCACGAAACCGTCATAGGTCAGAATATAGGCATCAGCAACATGTTGCATCTGCAAGACAGTCTGACGGGCAGCAGCGATAACCTCTTCTTCATCGTCGCCTTCCTGCTCTTCGATGTGAATCTCATCGCCTTGGACGATAATCAGAAACGGCTCGAAATCTCCCTGCTCGTCCAGCTTGTTCGCCGCTTCGTCCAAGGCGATGAACACTGCGCGCTCAACTGGATCGTCCTCATTCAGCTCACCGATGATCTCTTCGTCTTGAAATTGGCTTTCTTCGTTTTCTGCCATCACGGCTCCTTTGTGTCTTGAGTCTTCTAAAACCATGTATCATGGGTTGATGTTAACTGCTAACAGATTACTACAATGCTGCCTGATAAGCACGGCGTGGGCGGCTCCCAGTCGTATACGATGTCACCAAGAAGGGGCTTCATGGCTAGAAAACTATTACCAGTTGCTGTGCATAGCAGCCAAAGCATCTCAAGAATGTGTTTTATATGTGGAGAAGAAAACTCTGCTGGTCTTCACAGCCATTTTTTTAACCTGGAAGACGGGCGAGTTGCTTGTCTGTTCACGGCTCGTGATGAGCACCAGGGGTATCCTGGCAGGATGCATGGTGGTGTGATCAGTGCGGTGCTCGATGAGCTGATCGGCAGGATACTGCAAATTACTGATCCCACAGCATTTGCTGTGACCATAGACCTCTCTCTCAAGTTTCGCAAGCCTGTTCCACTGGGTGAAGAGGTAAAGGCCGTTGCCTGGGCAACCAATGAAACTGCGAGGGTATTCGAAGGCAAGGGAGAGATTCATCTGGCTGATGGAACTGTTGCTGTTGAAGCTTCAGCCAAGTACCTGAAGATGGATGTGCAGGCTATTGCACCAGGTGGGCTTCCAGGCACTGACTGGTACGATGACAAACGTCCGGTTCCAGCCAGCCTGCTGTTGTAGCAAGAGCTGAGGCTCCAGCTCCGACTCCGGGCCAACCGGCTCCGACTCTGGTTGGTAATGAGCCGACTCCAGCCTCGGCTCCGGCTCCAGCCTCGGCTCCGACCCCAGCCTCGGCTCCGGCTCCGGTTGGGATAGCCAAAATCAAGTTACACAAGTTGCTGGCTGTGGTATCATGCTAAATCATTGGTGTGGAGAGCTGACCGAGAGGCCGAAGGTGCTCGCCTGCTAAGCGAGTAACGGGCACAACCCGTTCCGGGGTTCGAATCCCCGGCTCTCCGCCATGGTAATCCCCCAGGAACCATCTGTTTCCTGGGGGATTACTCGTTTTAGAATCATTGGTATTCGAACCCCCAGTATGGTGCGCACCTATGGGATAGACCGTCGCTTA
>WQXZ01000166.1 GCA_009781525.1 Coriobacteriia bacterium
CAATGAATGAGACCTGTAAGGCAGCGCCTCCAGCCGTAGCAATCAAAGCAACCCCACTGATAGAGACAGCAAAACCGAGAAAGAAAAGCCTGCTTGGTCGCTCTTGGTGTACCAGCCAAAGCGCCAGTGTTACAAATAAGGGAACGGTTCCACAGAGCACTGTGACCATTGATGCTGATGTGTAGTTCAAGGCAGTGTAGTCAAGCAGGTAGTAAATCGATAACCCAGACAAGCCTGCAGCGATGTAAGGCCATTCGAACTGCAATATGGTTTTCAGCCTGCCAGTTTTGGCAGGCTGTTCAGGATTACAATTCGGGGAGGTGGTATTACCACTCGAGAGCAGCGTGGTTTTATCCATGGGAGTCTTTTTTGCCGCATGCGGTCTATGCGGGCAAATCAGCCAGAGAAACAGATAGGCAACCAGGCAGCGCAGCAGTAGAGCCTCGAAAGCAGTTAGACCTGCGAGCAGCAGCAGGTTGCTCAGAACAAAGGTGAATCCCCAATTAGTAGCAGCAAATAGCGCGCACAGGTGACCAGATATGGTGTTTCGATCTGTGCTCACACCCGACCTGTCAGGCTATCTGATGATACCAAATGCAGTGAGTTTGCCATGACTTGGGAGTTCGTCCGAACGGCTGAAATTGAACTCCAAGCCTTCTTTTTCTGCGGCAATAGCGTAGTGCGCGAGGGCGATACCCATGTCCAGATCACCCAGTTTATAGAACTGTGCAGTCGGACCGGTTGGCTTGTTACGATAGACAAGAACTTTCTCATCGGTTTTTTCAAAGTACCATGGCTGACCATTCATGCCTGAGGGAGCAAGATGGGCAGCTTGAATGCAGATGTCGTCCGGTGCATTAGTGATCTCAGCTATCGGATTTCGCTTGAACTCCGCTAAGCTGCGAGTTACCGGTTCTGTTGCTCGACCGAAAGCGACGGTGATGATGTCGTTAGCTTTTTCAGCTCTGGCATCTTTTGCAACCCCCAGCCAGACACTGCCGATGTCGTTGGCTGTCATCCACAGGCTTAGCTGTTGGTAGAGAAAACCGGCTGCTTCCATTTCTTTGTCTGCACCGGTGCCTGAGATGATCAGGTATTGGGGTGCTTTGATGCTGAGCATTCCCTTGACTTTATCAGTGACACGATGCTCCAGGGCAACATCGTCATACAGTTTTGCGAAGTTCGCAACAGCAGCATCAATACTTTGCAGCGTTGCTTGGTCAAGCGGTTCTTGGTTGAACTTACGAACAGACTTGCGTGTAAAAATAGAGTCATACAGATTCATTCTTCCTCCTGTTTATGCCGCTGAATCAACTAGCTTCATTATGCCTTGTTCTTCAGGTTTTTGTGTTTCGCCAGCACAGATTTTTTTACAAAGCTATGTCTGACCATGTTGCGATTAAGCTGCTTTAAACCGCCCCTTCCATGCCTCGTTGCCAAACCGGAAGCAGTTGGTGGCAAAAAATCGGCTTCGTCGGTGTGTGCACGAAGGCAAATATTGCGAAACACCCATCAAAACGCGTGATATCACCACCTATCCAAGTATTTATGGGGATAAAACCTCCCCTCCGACACCGACGGAGCCGATTTTTTGCCACCAACTGCTTCCGGTTTGGCAACGAGGCATGGAAGGGGCGGCTGATGGTGGCTGATCGTTGCGGCTGATCGTTGCAGCTGGGCTGCGGCGCCGGTGCAAGCATCACTGCTTTTTGCGCAGGCGTCCCAGCAAGCGGTTCACTGTTGTAACTTCGGGTATCTTGAGCATGCGGCAACAGAGGTAGTAGGCGGCAAGGATGAACAGGCCCCAAGCTACGACTGTTATCAGTGAGAGCAGAATGCGTTTATCCACATTTGAGTAAAACATTTCAAAGAGAAAGGCTGGAGCGGCAGCGATGATAGCGGCGATTACCAGCTTGACTCCGTCTACAGAGATGCTGCGCAGGCCGTATTGACCGATTTTCTGGCGCAGGACGATCAGCATTGCAGAAATCAGCAGAAAGTGGGCAATAGCATCAGCAAGCGGAAGCCCAACCAGGCCGAGCCCCGACCAGGAGCCGATGCCTCCGCTCAGCGTGATATACAGAATGATTTGAATTACACGCCCGATTGCGTCAACCGTGATGAAGGCTTTCAGGTCACGGAGCGAGCTAAAGGCGCGGTACATGAAGCGGTAAGCGGCAAAGAAGGGGAGCGCCAGGCACCAGGCTCGTAGCACCTGCGCGACAATGGCAACGTCTGAGGAGGTGAACTCGCCAGCATGATAGAGGTTTGCCAGATGATCGGCAAGTACGAACATGGCAACTGCCAGGGGAATGATGGTGAACAGGGTGGTGCGGAGTCCGAAACGAACGTTTTCGCGCAGCTTTTGCATATCACCGGTGGCGCTGGCTTCAGCCATTTCTGTGAACAAGGCTGTTGAGAGGGCAACCGCGATGACTCCATAGGGCAGTTGATACCAGAGCCAGGCGTACTGTATCGTTGCTGGTCCGGTCTCTACGATTTTGAGAGATACAGCAGTAAGTACGCTGGCGACAACCAGGTTGACCAGCACGAAAACCGTTACGGGCAGAGCCATCTTCAAGCCTTCGCTCAGTGTTTCGTCACGAAGGCGAACCTTGAATTTCAGCGGCACCTTTAAGCGCAGCAAGGCGGGAACCTGGACGCCGAACATCACGGCAACGCCAAGTGTTGTTCCCACAGCCAGGCAAATCAGAGCCAGTTGGCTATTGCGAGCTGCGATGAAGGGGTAGGCGAACATTGTCACAATTACAATCAGGTTGTTGAAAACAGGACCTGCCATTGGCCAGAAGAATTCGCGGTGAGCATTCAGGAGGCTGTTCATCAGTCCGCCCATGCCGTAGAAGAGTACCTGAATCGCAAAGAAGCGGAAGAAGAAGATGGCCATCTGTACAGCTTCGGGAGCCAGTTCTTGCGACAGAAATGTTTGGGTGAAGACGACCTGTGGCGCAAAGATCGTAGCTAGAACCGAGATGGTTCCCAAGACCACAAGCCCCAGTGAAAACAGGTTCGAAGCGAAATCATGAGCTGCCTTGTCTCCCTTTTTCTCGCGCTCACTCAGGTAGACCGGCAGAAAGACAGCAGAGATGATTCCACCTGCAAGCAGCTCGAAAATCTGGTTTGGTAGGTTGTTAGCCACGCTATACGCAGAGGTCAGCACAGTTCTTCCGAGCGCGTATGCCATTGCCCAGGTGCGAATGAAACCGGTGATGCGCGAGACCAGGATGGTCGCCGACATCACGGTTGCCGAACGGGTGACCGAGGGGGTGTCCTCAGGAGGTGATGCGGTGGTGTCACCAATATCCTTTTGTTGCTCACTGTCCACAAAACACACC
>WQXZ01000167.1 GCA_009781525.1 Coriobacteriia bacterium
ACTGCCACAACCAGCGAGTACTCCTTTGCGATGGTTCAAGATGGCTGCATTATTACAGCCGTGTTTGTGGCGGTTGGCGAACCTGAACCGCTAGAGCACGTTATTATCAACCAGGTTTATGGCTCAGGTCCACTGGACAATTCTGGAGCGGTCTCTCATAGCTTTATCGAGCTTTATAATTCGACTGACTCTGTGGTCAGCCTAGAAGGTTGGTCACTGCAGATTCAGAACGGTACTGCTAGTGGTGTAGTGCCAACAGAATGGGAAAAACTTAACTTCCCTGCTGGCTCGAGTATTGAACCAGGTGGTTACTATCTGATCAGGCTTGCCGAGGCAGCCCCATCAGCTCGTTTGGTCATTACTAAATCAGATGTCGACTGGACAGACGGTCGCATAATGAGTAATAGAGCTTACTCTGTTGCATTGGTAAACAACACTACGCTGCTAACTCAGGTGATCACTGGTAGTGAGATGGCAGGCGTAGTTGATCTGGTAGGTGCTCTGAATACCAGCCCTCCAGACACTCCGCTGAACTTTGAAGGCGCTCCAGTAAAAGACATGTCAAAGCAAAAGTCCATTAGACGCATAAATTATCAGGACACAGATAACAATCTTGCTGACTTTGAGGTGCTGGACTACAGAGCAACAGGTATGTCAGACGCAGAGCTGCTTGTAAAAGGCCCACGTTATAGTAGTGGCCTGGCATTTGGAGAAGAAGAGCCTGACGATCCTGGTGAAGGCGCACTGCCTAACCATCTTATTATCAACCAGGCTGCTGGTATCGGGGCACCTGCAGATGGTGCTATTCAGTACTCATTTGTCGAGATCTATAATCCGACAAATGCAACCATCAGCCTAAATGGTTGGTCGCTACAGTACGCAGAGCGTGGTGCCGAATGGGAGATGATTGAGCTTGTTGGGGAGATACCAGCAAGACACTCTTATCTTGTCAGAATGAATGGCGGCAACGTCTTGCCGGCAACGCGTCTTTTTGTACCGGATGCCGACCTAGACTGGGATATCGTTATCAGTAATCGGTCATATAAATTTGCATTGGTGAACAATACTGAAGCTATAACAGTCTATAACCCAACTGCTGCTAATGGTGTGATTGACCTAGTTGGTGCGGACAACCCGAATGATTTTGCTGATTTCTGGGAAGGCACCGGAGCAGTTGCAAAGATGTCTAAGCAGCAGTCTGTGCGACGTATTGATTTTTCTGATTACGACCAGAATTGGTATGACTTCAGGTCTGTTGACTATCGACCAAATGGCACAACGGCTGATCAGCTTGAAGAATTCCGTCCACGTAGCTTGGCTGATGGGCCATGGGGTCTAGACATCATTCCGCCTGGGCCACCGCCAGTAACAGCTGGAGAAATCGAATTCATGCTGCCTCCTGGTATCTATCAAGAAGAGATCGATCTTATCCTCATATCTAGTGATACGAATCTGGTGATTCGCTATACCTTGGATGGTAGCGACCCAACGTTTGGTTCGCTTGCTTATGCGGATCCTCTGCATATCGTTGATCGCACAAACGAAGAGATGTATCTGCCTAGCTTAACTGGAACCACTGGTCCGCGAAACGAAATGCCTACCTATGATCGCAATGCGATTGAGCCGACGCTCAGGGGAACGGTTGTTAAGGCGCAGCTCTACAACGCTGATGGCACTCCGGCTTCCGGGATCTATGTGGGCAGCTATTTCGTTTGCGAAGATATCGATAGTCTGTTTGGTGATCTGCCGGTTGTCTCGATGACTACTCCGGCTGATAATCTGTTTAACACGACTATCGGAATCTATGTCAAGGGTGTAAATGGAGACGATGGCCCATTCAACTTTGACCAGAAGGGGAGTGAGTGGGAGAGAGCGATTTTCATTGAGATGTTTGATCCTGCCAGTGGAGATGATTGGGAGATTAATGCTGTCATTTCGCAGGGTATGGGCGTGCGAATTCATGGTGGAGCCGCGAGGCATTTTCCGCAGAAGTCGTTCCGCCTGTATGCGCGCACTGGTACTATCAGTACCAATGCAGGTGTTATTCCGATCATAAGTGGCAGTAACACAATCGATTACGATCTATTCAATGGCAATTCGTTTGACGCTAATGGTAATCCGATTACCGGAGGCTACAGGAGAGTGCTTTTACGTGCGGCTGGTAACGACGCTGCACTAAGCTTTATTCGCGACCCCATTACGCATGTACTGTCGAGAAATGGCACGACTAATATCGAGAACCAGACTTATAGGCCGGTGGTGTTATTCATCAACGGTGAGTTCTGGGGCATCTATCACATGGAAGAGCGATTCGACGAAGAGTATCTAGTGCAGCATTTTGGTGGCAACAGTAGCTCTTACAGCGTTTTAGAGAATCCCAGCCCCGGTAATACGTCGCCTGAAGACAATGCTGCTGCTGATATTGAGTACTTTGAGTCGGTTGTTGCAGAAATCAATGCAATCGGGAATATCAATACGTTTGAAGGTCTTCAAGCTGTTTCGAAACGCGTCGATCTTGATAGCCTGATTGACTATGTGATTATCGAGACTCTAGGTGGCAACCTTGACTGGGTCAGTTTTGACGGTGAGTGGGATGCCGGCTATGCCTACTTTGTCTATCACGGCAATAACCAGCGTATGTGGCGTTACACAGGCACTCCGAACGAGGGTGTACCAGGGCAGGACGGCAGGTATCGCTGGATGGTTTACGATACTGATAAATCATGGGGTTACCGCACCGGATATGGCGAATACAATGACCCGTCCTACAACACTATTGAAGATGCTCTGACAGATAACCTGTTCTTCTTTAACAAGCTTTGGCAAAACGACCTGTTCCGAGCAGTTTTCTTAAGCCGGTATTTTGATTCGCTGGATTCATGGCTGGCATTTGATGTGATGGAGAGCGTTGTTGATGATGTCGCTAGTGAGATCGATCCTGCTATCATTCAGCATCAGCGTCGCTGGCCCTATTCGCTGGGTTATGAAGACTGGCAATCAGAGATCGAATACATTAAGTACTGGATGGCTTTGCGGGTTGACCCGAGCGGCCCCTTTATCCAGGCATTGCGTGGCTACGCTGCAAATGAAGTCAGCATCCATGCTGCTGCATATACCGGTAGGGTGGACTCGCTGCCAGACAACGTAATCTGGGACATTTCCAGCATTGAAATGTTTATGAATGCATCTGATTTTGAAGTTGTACACATGACAGGTGTAACTGTCGGTACCGGCTTCACTGTCACAGCGACCATCGAGGTCATCCCGGAGGGACTGGTCTACTTCATCGATGCAGGAACAGCTGAGCTCTACACAGACGGTTCGCCTCAGTACCCAGCTACATC
>WQXZ01000168.1 GCA_009781525.1 Coriobacteriia bacterium
AAGGATGGCGTTATCACTGCGGTTGACAGTGTCAGTTTCTCGGTTGACCGGGGTCAGACACTGGCGATTGTCGGTGAGAGTGGCTCCGGAAAGTCTGTGACTGCGCTCTCGATCATGGGGCTCCTGGATCCGCCAGGCAGAATCAGCAGCGGAAGTATTCATTTCGATGGAGAAGATCTGACTCGGCTGAACCAGAGAGATTATCGCTCTTTGCGCGGCAACGATATTGCAATGGTTTTTCAGGAGCCGATGACATCACTGAATCCGGTGTTTCGGGTTGGCGAACAGATTGCCGAGTCTATTCGGACACACACCGATTTTAAGTCACGCGAAGCAAAAGAGCTTTCGATTGAGATGCTGGCTCGTGTCGGCATCCCACTGCCACGAAGACGAGCAATGGACTATCCTCATCAACTGTCTGGAGGCATGCGTCAGCGGGTGATGATTGCCATGGCGCTGTCGTGCAATCCGCGCTTGCTGATTGCTGATGAACCTACTACAGCTTTAGACGTGACGATTCAGGCGCAGATACTGGATCTGATAGACAGATTGCAGCAAGAAACGGAGATGTCTGTGTTGCTGGTGACGCATGATCTTGGCGTGGTTTCAGAGGTTGCTGACTCTGTGGCTGTTATGTATTGCGGCTGCCTGGTTGAGACTGCTGACGTACAGCAACTATTTGCCAGCCCGCTTCATCCATACACACTTGGCTTATTGAAATCTGTTCCGAGAATCGATGCTCCGAGCACAGAACGCCTGTATATGATCAGGGGATCAGTACCTAACCCGCTAGAGCTACCGGTCGGCTGCCATTTCTCGGATCGCTGCGACTATGCAACTGATATCTGCCTCAGGCAGCGCCCGAAGACTGTAGATATCGGAAGTGCGAGAGTTTGTTGCCATCTCTATGATGGGTCGGAGAAAGAGAGTAGGCTTTGAGCGCTGATCAGATGATAGGCAGGCAAGAAGATGTGCAGCTTGGTGCGAGTAATGATGCGAAACTCGATGTGCAGAATGATGTATTGCTTGACGTACGAAACCTGACAAAGCGATTTCCGGTTCAGACCAGTCAGTTCAGGCGAGCAAGCGCCTATGTACACGCAGTCTCAGACATCAGCTTCCAGATCAAGCGGGGACAGACCTTCGGCCTGGTTGGCGAATCAGGGTGTGGGAAGACCACTGTTGGCAAGATCATAGTCAATCTAATAAAACCAAGCTCAGGGCAGGTGTTTTTTGACGGTCAAGAGTTAACGGCTATGTCTGAAGCAGACCGAAAAGCGCTATGCCGTGACATCCAGTTGATTTTTCAGGATCCATACTCTTCCTTGAACCCACGTATGCGAATTGGCGATATCATAGCGGAGCCGATTCGGACAAATAAGCTGCTGCCACGAGAGGCAATCGAGGATCGCATCAGCGAGCTATTGGACTATGTAGGGCTGGCATACCACATGCGGGATCGCTATCCTCACGAATTCTCTGGTGGACAGCGGCAGCGAGTAGGTATTGCTCGCGCACTAGCTCTGAACCCGAAGTTTATTGTCTGCGATGAACCGGTCAGTGCTCTTGATGTTTCTATCCAGGCTCAGGTACTGAATCTTCTTTCCGACTTGAAAGACCATTTAGGCTTGACATATTTATTCATTGCACACGGGTTGAATGTGGTCAAGCATGTGTCCGATCAGGTTGGCGTGATGTATCTTGGCACTCTAATGGAGCTGGCAGAAAAAGACGAGTTATACGAGAACCCGCTTGCGCCATATACGCAGGCTCTGCTCTCTGCGGTTCCCTCTACAGACCCAAGTATCAGGAAGCAGAGGATAATACTTGAAGGCGAAGTTCCATCGCCGATCGACCCTCCGCCTGGTTGCCGATTCGCTAGCCGTTGCTTTGCGAAAATGGCTGTTTGCGAGCAGGTAACTCCCGAGTTGAGGGAAGTTAAAACCAGCCACTGGTGCGCGTGCCATTTGTACTCGAGTGAACTCAAGCAGTAGCATACTAACATTAGTTAACACTATTTGTGACAATGCCAAATGCATAAATAATACTCTTTGCAGGTGCACTCTGCATTAGTATTCTACCCATTACGAGCTTCCACCCAAAAAACTTCTATGCGAGTCGAATATTCTATAGAAATAAATGGTACAGTGAGCAAGTTATATAGTGACCAGCTCGGTCTACCATCAGCAAGCTGTAACAGCGAAGCGATACTGGAGGGGCGGGGAGATTTGTGAATCCATTGGAGAAGCTGATTCTCGTTATGATGAAGCGCGATATGCGCAAGTTATTCACAATGGAAGAATCTCTTACCGAAGACCCTCGCGCAATTCATGCAGTTGAAGATTCCCCAGAGCGTGCATGGCCTGATCTGCAGTGGTTTACCTCAGGCACACAGATCCCATCAAAGCTCTCAACTCAGCTCGGAGTGATGAAAAACTTCCTTAAGGCAGGAGCATCTGCAAAGACCAGCCTGAAGGATGTCGCCAAGAACCCAAGACCACGTCTAGAAGCAGTCGATCAAGTAGAGTTGGTGCAAATCGCTGGTTATGCTAAATCGATCGGAGTCGATCTGATCGGCTTCACAGCTTTGCCACAGAATCTGATATTCAAAAACAGAGCAGTATTTTACTATTCCGCGATTGTCCTTTGTGTCGAGCTTGGTAAGGAAGCTGTCGCAGCAGCTCCAAGTTTTACTACGTACAAAGAAAGCATTGTTTCATACGACAGACTAGGCGCTGCTACAAACAAGGTAGCTGACAAACTGAAGTCATATGGATACCAGGCTCAAGCAAGCCATCCCTTAGGAGGCTTGGTTCTTTACCCGCCTCTTGCTGCAAAAGCTGGCTTGGGTGTGCTTGGTCTACACGGATTGCTTATTACACCAGAGTTCGGCCCCCGGCAAAGAATCTCCGTAGTCTTTACGGATGCAAAGAATCTCCCCTTCGTCGATGTCGGCTATAACGAGAATCCGAGCTGTTCGTCATGCAGAAGGTGCGCTGCTGCATGTCCTGCGGAAGCTTTCCGTGAAACACCGATCTATCACCCGTCAGGTCGAAAGACATCGATTGTCTCCGAGAAGTGCACAGCGTATTTTGCAGCAGAAAATGCATGCTCGATATGTATGCGCGAGTGCGCTCTGGTCAATCCAGGTTGGAACATCGGGTTCGAAAGACCAGATGCTCCATACGTGCCTCTGTCCGAGTCACGTCCCAGCGGTTAGCTCACGAGCACTATCAGAGGCGCAGCAGCTACACGGTACCTATCAGGTGCAGCAACCACACGGTACCCGCCCAGCACGCACTAACCTGTGCCTATTTGGCTTGTAGCAAAAGTGATTGTCTC
>WQXZ01000169.1 GCA_009781525.1 Coriobacteriia bacterium
GAGGCAACATCAAGCATCTCAGGTCAGCTTCAATACTATTCGCGTCCGAAGATATGTGTAGCCAAGGATGATGCCTTCTGCTTCATGTACCCAGACAACCTATCCCTGCTGGAAGAACTAGGTGCTGAGGTCGAGTTTTTCAGCCCACTGGCAGATAGCGTTTTACCTGATGATGCAGACGGTGTAATGCTCTTTAGCGGATACCCTGAGCTCTATGCAGAGCAATTGGCTGCAAACCAGTCGATGCGGTTAAGTATGCATGATGCAATATCGAAAGGCTTACCGGTTTATGCTGAAGGCGGGGGCTTTGTTTACCTGCAGCAGAATCTCACAGTCGCTGACGGAAGCAGCCATGAAATGGCTGGTATTTTACCGGGCAACGCCGTTTTAGCCACACAGCTTCAGGACTTCGGATATTTTTCCATTACAGCCAAGGTTGACAACCTGCTTTGCCAGGCTGGCAAAGAAATCAACGCTCATTTTTTCAGCTATCTGGTAAGCGATTACATGGGAAACAGTTTTATTGCCCGAAAACCAAATGGTAAAACGATAGAGTGCATAGTAACCACAGATACCATCTTCGCAGGATTCCAACACCTACATTTCTATAGCAATATCAAGTTTGCTCAAAACCTTGTGCAAGCCTGTGTCAAGTATAGAGAGGGCAAGCATGGCTGATTCATTGATTCTGAGACCAAGCGAAATAGAAAAAGAAAGCTTTAGGATCATCTCGGAAGCTCTTACTGAGCACCAGGTGGCTGCAGAAAACATCAATGTGGTTAAGCGTGTCATTCATACAACCGCAGATTTCGATTACGCAGACAGCCTGGTTTTCTCCACAAATGTTGTGTCAGATTCGATTGCAACTCTGCTTTCTGGAGCCAGTATTGTCACTGATACAAAAATGGGTCTCTCCGGAATCAACCGGGCAGCTTTAGCGCAAACCGGTAGTACGGCTCATTGTTTCATCGATGAACCGGACGTGCTTACAGCAGCCACAAAGGCAGGAACCACCAGGGCTCAGGCGGCAGTTGACTATGCAGTTTCAGTGCTGCCTGCTCCGATTATCTTTTTCGTTGGCAATGCTCCGACCGCCTTGCTCAGATTGCATCAATTAGTCACAAGTGGCGCCTGCTTCCCAGCTCTGGTAGTCGGGGTTCCAGTTGGTTTTGTCAATGTGATCGAGTCAAAGGAGCTGATCTTAGAGCTTGACGTACCTTATATCGTAGCGCGCGGACGCAAAGGTGGCAGTAACGTAGCTGCAGCAATCGCAAACGCTCTCATATACCAGGCGGTCGGAAGGTCGTTATGACAACCAGTAGCCACAGGTTCTTCAGAAACACTCAGTGCAGGTATTTTCCCTGCCATAGCGAGCCAGAACCGGAGTCATTCAATTGCATGTTCTGTTTTTGCCCGCTCTACAGCATGGGAGACAAGTGTGGAGGTGATTTTGTCTTTAGCGAAAAAGGAATGAAGAACTGCAAGGACTGTCATCTACCACATCAAGCCGAGTATTACGACGTAATAATTGAAGAGTTAAAAAATCAAACGTAATTAGAGAAAGGGGAAGGACGTGAAAGAACTAAAAGAGATGACTCAGCAAGAAAAGTGTTTGCTTACAGTCTCTGTCTGGATTGCTGCATTCCTGGCAATTCCTACAGCAGCTTTCGGCATGCACATCATGGAGGGGTATCTACCGGTTGGCTACTGCCTGGCATGGGGGGCGATAAGCCTACCCTACGTTGTATTGGGAGTCGTCAGATTGCGCAGATTGATCAATGAAGAGCGTAGGCAGCTGATTATTCTGGCTATGTCTGGTGCATTCATTTTTGTGATCTCTTCGCTGAAGATACCTTCTGTGACCGGCAGTTGCAGCCATATGACTGGCACAGGACTTGCAGCGATTCTATTCGGTTTGAGCTCAACCAGTGTGCTTGGTTTGATAGTGTTGATTTTTCAAGCCATCCTGTTGGCGCACGGAGGTTTGACCACCCTTGGAGCCAACACATTCAGTATGGCTATTGCTGGACCACTGGTTACTATTCTGCTGTACAAAGCTGGAAATTCCCTAAAGCTGAATAAGCTGGCAAATGTCTTCATTGCTGTGGCTATCGGAGACCTGTTTACCTACTGTGTGACCAGCGTTCAGTTAGCGCTTGCCTACCCGAGTGCAGTCGGTGGTGTTATGGCTAGTTTGGTTAAATTCCTGACAGTTTTTGCACCGACCCAACTGCCCCTGGCAGTCGTTGAGGGTTTACTGACCGTCCTGGTAGTAATTGGCCTGGAGGGCTTTGCGAAGCGCGAACTCGAAAGTACAAGATATGCGGAGGCGAAATAATCATGACAGCGAACATTACAAAAAGCCGCAGGGGGTTGGTAATTGCTCTGATCGTACTGACAATAGTAATCATTCTCGGACCGCTGTTTGCTATCAAGGGAGCCGAGTTCGAAGGCAGTGATGGTAACGGTAGCGAGATGGTTGAAGAGGTTTCTCCTGGTTATGAGCCATGGTTCGAGCCGATTCTCGAGACTCTTATCGGTGGAGAATTACCAGGTGAGATGGAAACACTGTTTTTCTGCGTTCAAACCGGAATCGGTGTAGGTGTCATCGCGTACTGCTTTGGTTATTTAGTTGCGCGCAAGCGTTTCGCTGGTGATGACAGTTCAGAAGGTATTAGTGCTGGCGTCGCAGGAGGTCAACCAGGTGCAGCCACTACAACTGGCTGACATAAAAGCTAGCATTGACCGCTGAGGTTTCACTTTGGATCGGAGACGATAAAGCTTTGATTACCGCTGCTCTCAGCTTTCTCTTTCTGTTTTGCCTGGTATATGGCAGGCTACCCTTACCTGCTCTGATTGTTATCAGTACAGGTATAGCCATAGCTTTATTAATCAACAGCAGGCACGAGCACAATGAATTCATATCAATCGACGTGGTAGCGCAACTATCTCGCTTGAAACGAGTCAATGCACTGCTCAAGATAGCAACGCTTTTGCTGTTGATGATTATATGTGTAGCTTCCCAAACCGTTTGGACAGGCGTGTTTTTATGCACAGTCATGCTCTTTTTAACCGTACTTATTGGCGGCATCAAGCTGCATGAATACTTACAGATACTTGCCCTTCCCGTCTCATTTTTGCTAATCAGTGGATTAGTATTGCTATTTGAGGCACGACCTGAACCCGAGGGAGTCATCAGCATTGCATTTTTTTCGCAGTGGCTCTGTATTAGCCAGGCTGCTCAGCTTTTTGCTGGACTGGTTGTTGCCAGGGCGCTGGGAGCGATCTCGTGCTTGCTGACGATGGGCATGTCGACGACAATGCCGGAGATAATC
>WQXZ01000170.1 GCA_009781525.1 Coriobacteriia bacterium
GCGATGCTGCAGCTTGAGAGTGCCCTGGCTTTACCTGCTGCGCCGGTGCGAATCGAATGCTTTGATATCTCTACCATCCACGGTAGTCACTCAGTGGGTTCGATGGTTGTCTTCAGTGCTGGATCTGTGGATAAGAGCTCGTACCGGCGTTTTCGCATCAAGCAGCAGGGTGGGGAGGCAAACGATGTCGCGATGATGCGGGAGGTGCTGAGCCGTCGCTTTGCGCCGGAGCGCGTCGCAGACTCAAGATTTGGCAGCCTGCCTGATTTGATAATAGTGGACGGCGGTAGACCGCAGCTGAATGCAGCTATAGATGAGCTTACCAAGCTGGGATTGTCCATTCCAGTTGCAGGGCTTGCCAAGGCGGAAGAGCACCTGTTTGTCGAATGGAATGGCGCTGACCCGATAGTACTACCCAGTGGCTCTGCGGCATTGTACCTGGTCAAGCGCGTGAGAGACGAGGCGCATCGCTTTGCCATCAGCTACCACCGCGAGTTGCGTGGTCGAACGGTCAGGGCAAGCATCCTTGACGGCGTTCCGGGAGTGGGAGAGAAGCGTCGAAAAGCCTTGCTGGCTGCTTTCGGCTCCGTCAAACGACTACGCGAAGCCAGCGTAGAAGAGATCGCCGCTGTTCGGGGCATACCGAGACTCCTGGCAGAGGAGGTTTTTGTGTTTCTACACGAGGAGTGAATAGCTTCATGCAGTATCCGGGTAGCAAATAAGCCCCTAATCATCATGCATTAGGTTATACTCATTCATTGCAATAAACGCGAACATATTCATGGAGTAATTACATGCCTGATAAACGATTCGTTCCGAGAAAAAAACCAACCGGTAATAGGCCTCAAGTGATGATGCTTATGGTTATGGCTATTGCATTGGTTGGAACGTTGCTTATGTTGGTGCCGCCGACGACGAGCATAAAACGAGGCTACTACCTTCGTGGTGGAGCGACAGTGATTCTAAAGGCATCATATCCAAACGGATCAGCCGTTTCCTATGAAGACATGGTTCGTGGAAAAGAGATCTTAGACGAACGACTAGACATGATCGGTCTAGCTGAAGTCAATGTTTCTATTATGGGGTCTGATAGTTTTCTGGTAGAGATACCAGCTGATATCGATGAGGGCTTTGTTCTTAATATTGTTGGCAGCACAGGGGTCATTGAGCTGATTGATATGTCCAGTATTGATGATATAGAGCTGATGATGGCTATACAGTACAATCAGACGGTATCTCGCACCTATCTTCGTGCTCTAGGTTTCATCTCAGGCATTCAGAATGCACCTCCAGCAGCTGCGTTGTTCATTTCTGATGACTATTCTGACCCCGACTCAGATGAAAATACATACCTGCTCCCAGCAAGCATGTTTTATAACCCCGTGACGAACGCGCAATTACCTGTTGCCAGTATTCGAAGCAATGGCAGCTGGAAGCCTGTCTCTCTGCAACCTGGAGCATATCAGGCAGTGCTTTCCAGCTCAGATTTTACCAGCGCGCAAGCATCTGTTGACTATAGTTACTATTACCCGGATTATAGTGTTCAGGTTGTAGTCAATGATTATGGTATTTCGACCTTGGAACAACTTGACCAAGAGATGATTTCTAACCGTCAGGCCATGGTTTTGATTGATGGCTTTGCAACATCAGCTCGCATTACCTCACGCAACATCAAAGAATCGACGCTTACTTTAGCTGGTGGGTTCTCTGATGTTACTTCAGTTTCGCTTAGCGTCATTATCAACACGGGAGCTTTACCTTTCTCTATCAGTGTCAGTTCGTATAGTGCAGGCCCGTCGATCGGCATCGACATAGTTATGAGAACACTTTTTGTCTTACTTGCTGCTGTTGCAGTCTTCTACCTTCTACTCGTGTTTTTCTATCGAGGGCTTGGTTTGATTGCTGCTTTATCACTTACCGTGTTCTTCTTCTTTAACCTTGGCATCCTAGCCATCCTGTCTTTCTATGGCTTCTTCACACTAACAATATCAGCGGTAATCGGAGTAACCTTAACCTGCCTGGTTGCTGCTGACACATCAGTCCTGATTATCGAGCGGGTTGCGGCTGAAGCCAGGTTAGGACGACAGCTACGCACCAGTGCCAGTAGTGCTGTCAGTGATGCTACGCGCTCGTTCATCGACCCGAATCTGGTGCTATTTATTGTTGGTTTGGCCGTTCTGATTGTTGATTCTGGGTTTGTCAGACCTCTTGGCATTGCATTGAGTGTCGGTGTTGCCAGCAACCTATTCACTGCGACCTTCTTCCTGTCACCTCTGATACGGTTACTGTCAAATAACCAGTTCACAAAAAATCCTGCTCTTTGGGGAGTCAAAAAAGATGACCTAAGCGCTCCGGCATCCAATGAATCGAATTAAGGTGTGCGCATGAATAGACTATTCAAAAACCGAATAAACATCCTTGGTCGTCGTCGTGCCTTGGTTACCATTTCGATTCTTCTACTGGTTATCTGTTCTGCTATCACTCCTATCCGAGGCCTATGGTTCGGATCAGAGTTTTTCGGAGGTAGCACGATTGTCATCAGAGATGCGAATGGTATTTCTATCGAACAATTACGTAGCGCTTGCCAGACCACCGATCTGAAATCTCTGACAATCCAATCCATTAGCAATGTCTTCGATCGCCAGTCTGGCTTTGTCATTCGTTCAACTTCATCAGATTTTGAGACGGTAAGCATTGCAGCAGATCAGCTCTCACAAGCCCTCGACCTTGATAAAAGCGGTCTTGAGGTGAACACAACATCTGGCAACTGGCGGGCATCAGCAACAAAATCGCTGCTGATAGCTTTCGGTGCTGCTCTGTTTGTCATCTTGGTCTATCTTCTGATTCGCCTGAATTTCGATGCTGCCATATGTGCAACACTTGCCCTGTTTCATTCGATTCTTCTAATAGCAACACTCTATATATCCTGTGGCTTCACGATTATACCAACAGTTATATATCTGCTTTTCGCAGTTACAGGTTATGCAGCGTATACGTCAATTCTCTTTTTGCGGCAGATTATTCATCAGACTCAGTCGCTCTCAACACATAGCTATATAACCATGGCGAATTATGTGCTTAACCAACTGTTATCGCGCACAGTTATCACAGTACTCGCAGTGCTGTTACCCATGCTTGCTGTGTTGATTTTCAGTGGTGCTGCATTCAAAGAGTTCGCTTTGCTATTGATTATCAGTGTGATTGTCTGCCCGTTCTCAACAATAACCATCGCAGTACCTTTACTGGTACTAATCAAGCAGCGGCAACCGAAGTATCGCAAACTGCTTGAGAAGTATGGAGAAGGTATGGATGAGCTAACAGTAGCCGAGCAGC
>WQXZ01000171.1 GCA_009781525.1 Coriobacteriia bacterium
GGAATCAGTTACATAAACAAAGCCACCAGACAACCAAACACGGCTTCTGGCAAGCGAACACTTATTCTGTTGACAAAATCCTTTATCATATATTACAAAAAATATCTTGGAAACTCAATAGATTATCTGTAGAGTCAAAAATAGAAGATGCTTGACTGTGATTATCGAACATTTGTTTTATCACGTCTGCTGGGCTATAATGGTGTTTCGGATTGCAGTTAGACTCAGGAACATTCGTGACAAATAGAGCGATTCCTATACCAGCAAAACCAGCACAACGTCAGAGCTCGCAGCTTGACCGGCGACTCGGGCAAGCTATACCACAACCTGGGCAACCGAATCAGCAGAGCGGAAAGCAGGAGCATCAGCAAGAGTGGCAAGAGCAACAACTTGGGCAAACCTGGCATCGGCTGAATCGTAATTGGTGGTGGTCGGAAGTCGTTGACGCACAGAGCCAGCCTGCTGCTGACATCAACCCGAACGCACAAGACGCTGATACCTTGCAGAGCCAGCTAGCTGCTGCAGAACAGACCGACCAGCTTAGTCTGTTCTCTTCAGACCTTTCGACTGATGTCGTTTTTGCCGAAATCGAGCTCGCGCAACCCAAGCGCTTCGAACTCACCGGCAAGACTGCTGGCATCGAGAGCCTTCATGGCAACACAACCAGCAGCACAAACACTGCTGTGAACATCAACCAAGCCGCACCACTGGTGACCAAGCTCGCGCAACTGATAGACCAAAAAGCAGCCGACCCGGTTCAACAAACCTTCCGCGCAATGCGAGCTCTGGCTGCCAGTAGCATCGCAGGCAGAACCGGCTCGGCCAGTGATGCAGGCATCTTCTACCTTCAGGCTACGTTCATGCAAGACTTCACGGATAACTTCGCCGAAGTAGTTCCCTTCCAAGCATACTACCCAACCTATCTGCACATGAACTATCAGCAGCTACGCACCTACTTCACCTGGCGTACCAAGGTTCGCAGCGGCATCATTGAGCAAACATCGCTTTCATATGTCTATGTCTACATCTATGAGCTACTGGCAAATGTCGGAGCAAGCAGTTACGAAGATTCACTCGAAAAACTAATGACCTTGTGGCTAGCATACCGCGAGTTTGAGCCGCAACTCGACACTAATCTGCCTGACTGGCTTCGTGATTATCATATCTACTATCCCCTGGCAGAAAGCTTCGAGAGCTTTGTCGCCAAAAAAAAGCTTACGAGATTTTATCCAGATTTGTTTTTGTATGATACGAATAATGCTGACATCCTGTTGCCGTGGAGTTGTATCTCGTCCTATGATGCTAACAAGTCAAAGTTTGTTGAAGCAGGTTACTCCGAGTTGCTCAAAGAGTGCTTTGCTTATGTGATTAAGCAGCTCAGCGAGCTATGTGTCAGCCACGATATGGCTTTTGATGAGTTGTTTCTTTTCTCTGTGAGCAGGGGATCAGGCTGGGTTCCCTTTCAGCGCGCGGTGTTTTATCCATGGCTTGAGCAGTCTGACCGCGAGGTTATCTTGCCTAATCATATGCAGTTTTTTCACAAGAATAACCATTGGACGCACAATTATCCGATGCTCTTCCAATACCGCAGAGCGGTCGCTGGCTATCTGATCAAGAAAACCGAAGCCTGCTTGAGAAAGCTGACGGGTTACAAGCATCGCATCAAAGCTGACACGTCACCCATGCTATCAATGCACACCTTGCTGCAAAAAACCGGGATGAAGGTGCTCGACTTCGATGCCTTTATCGAGCAGGCTGCCGATGATTTTTATCTGGATAAGACCAAGATCGTGGTTGAAGTTGATCTGACCAACCTGCAGCGGATTAGAGCCGAAGCTCTCGGAACCCAACAGAAACTGATTGTTCAGGAGAACGATGAGGCTGGCAGCGCTGGTGCTGAGAATGCCGATGCAGTGGCGACCGCCACGCCCTCCAACGCCGCCGCGCCGCCCCAGCCCCCAAGCGGCTGGGCAACCTTGCGGGAGGCTTTGACCTCAGTTGAACGTGAGGCGCTGAGCCTGATTCTGACTGGCTGCTCAGATGGCGACGTTAAGGCGCTGGCAGACGGAAGCGGTATGATGTTGGAGGTTCTAATTGACTCGATCAATGAAAAGTCAATGGATCATATCTCAGATAACCTGCTGGATTTTGTTGGTGCAATAGAGATCTACGATGATTATCGCGACAGCATTATCCGGATGCTTCAGTGACAGGATATATATGGATTATCCCACCCCCATCAGCGGCACTTCCGCTGCCGGCACCCCAGCCACCACCCCAACAGCCGACGCCGCACCGCCCGCCAGTAACCAGGTGCCGCCACGCATCGCCAACATCCTGATCAACGCTCTCAAAGGTGGCGTCGTACCTCGCGTGGGGCTTGAGTACATCACGGTTGGGCGCGCACTTGAAATCGATGCCATTCTGCGTGATGTTGACCTGGTGGCAGATGGTGGCGCAACCTTTCGCTTTATCGTCGGCAGATATGGCAGCGGCAAGAGCTTTCTGCTGCAAACCATTCGCAACCATGCGACTGCCCGAGGCTTTGCAGTAGTCGATGCCGACCTTTCACCAGAGCGGCGTTTCGCGGGCACCAAAGGCCAGGGGCTGGCTACCTATAGAGAGCTGGTCAGCAACCTTTCAACCAAATCCAAACCGGATGGCGGAGCGCTGCCGCTGATTATCGAACGGTGGATCTCCGGTATTCAAACCGAGGTCGCTACTAAAGTCAGCCCAACCGACAGCCGCTTTGACCAGCTGGTCGAGCAGCGGGTAATCGAGGTAGCCAGCTCGCTGGAGGGCATGGTTAACGGATTTGATTTCGCTCGCGCTATCATCACTTATTGGAAGGCGTACCAGGCGGATGATTCCACAACCAAAAGCAACGTTTTGAAATGGTTTCGGGCAGAATACCCGACCCGCAGAGAAGCCAAAGCAGACCTTGGTATCAATTTCATTGTCACCGATGAGAACTGGTACGATTTTCTGAAAGTGCTGGCTTCCTTCTTAGTCAGTGCTGGCTACCGTGGTTTGCTGGTGATGATTGACGAGCTGGTCAATATCTACAAGATTCCCAACTCGATTACCAGGCAGAACAACTACGAAAAGATACTGACCATCTATAACGATGTATTACAGGGCAAAGCCAGCCATATCGGTTTTTTGATGGGTGGAACTCCCCAGTGTATCGAGGATCGCTATCGTGGTATCTTCAGCTACGAAGCCCTGCGCTCCCGTCTGGCAGAAGGACACTTCAGTACCGAAGACTTAAAAGACCTGAC
>WQXZ01000172.1 GCA_009781525.1 Coriobacteriia bacterium
CTGCATCAGGCGAATCAGCTCGCCAGTATCTGACCCATAGCGGAACAGGTCGGGGCATGAGCCAATGATGTTGTAGGTCAGGGCTTGGCTGCGCTCGACATCAACTGGCAGGGCTTGAGCCAGAACCAACAGGGCATCCTGGATGCCACGGTGCTGGCTGATGGCAAAGCTGCCATGACCGATGGCAAGCAAGCGGGTTTCAGGAAAGCTGTACTGCAGCTCGTTTGCCACAGCTACCATGTCCGTGCCGATTACCTCCGGTACGGCGGAAGGCTGCAGGAATATCACTTTTGGCTGGTCATTGGCGATGACTTGCTTAATGGTTGCTTCGAGCCGGTAGGTGTCGCCCATTGAGATGTCGGTCTCATCGATGTAGGTTGTATAAAGGGTGGCTGCGAAACCTTCATAGATTCCAGCGCGGCGCAGGTCAGCTCCACTGTAGATGTTATGGCCCATGCAGCCGAACTCGACGACAGCAGCTTCTTTAATGCCGGACAGAGTGCTGAAGATGCCCATGCGTCCGGATGGCATTGGCTTAAATCGGTGCAGACCCATAGACATTCATCCTTTCTGGAGTCTTACCGGTTTCTAGAACCGCAAAGATACGGGTAAGCAGACTTACGCTTCGCTCGTAGCCAACCAAGCCAAAGAAATCATTCATCTCTTCAGCTACTTTTAAGCCCTCGATCGGTTCAGAGATATTGCCGAAGGCGATATCTGGCTCAAGTCGACTGATAATTTCGATATCCCGATCACGATGCATAATGCGACAAACAGGGGGATCAAAGCCCAAATTCTTTATTGCTTTGGCGTACTCAAGGTCTTCATTGTGGAAGTCCTGAACGTGCAGTATCAGCGGCTCCATTCCGAAACCAGCCAGATACAGAGCCAGGGCAACCGGCATGTCCACTCCCGTGATGAATGCGAACTTCAATCCGCCAAGCTCAGCGTGAGCGCGCTGCTCAAGATCGAGCGCCAGACTGCGCCAATCGTCAAAGCAACCATTCCAGTCAGTTTCAAGCTGCTCGGCGATGTCGGCATAGACCTGGTCGATCTGCTGTACAGAAAAAGCTCGATGCAGCGGCGCATAAGGTACAGCGAATTTCTGTTGCATTTTCAAAGCCAGTGGTTGGGTATAGGCGCTGAGCACCAGATTCATTGCTGCATCCGGAGCGTTCAGGTAGTCGTCAAGCGTAGCACCCCGCGACAGGCGGCGTATGTTAACTCCGCGCTCCTCCAGGGCGCCGACAATCAGTGGAAAGCGAACCGGGTCGTTGTTATAGCGCCAAGGCTCGATAAACAGTGCGTTAGCGGTTTTGCCTGTTGGGGGCGAGGGTGCGGCGGGTGCAGTGGGTGCGGCGGGTGCAGTGGGTGCGGCAGGCGCAGCAGGCGCAGCAGGCGCGGATGTGGTAATCGCAGGTACCACGGAGATCATAGGCACCGCAGCATCCACAGGAAGCATCAGCTCGCCCAGCGCTTCGGCAGTCTTCCAGGTGCCGATGGGGGAGCCGAAGTTCTTGAACTGGCCCAGTGTCACATAGGTCAAGCGGGCGGCGAGTTCAGGCTGCAGCTCTTCGATGATGCCCTCGAGATCCTCGCCGATCAGGTCGGTGACGCAGGTGGCGATAATCATGATGGCGCGTGCACCTTCGCGATCCATGGTGCGGAGCGCCTCGACCACTCCATCGTGGCAGCCGAAAATTACCTCATTGGCATCAAGTGTGTACAGCCAGCGTAGTTCGCCCTGGTCGCCAATCGGCGAGGCGTTCATTCCGCGCGAATGGGTGGCGCACTCGGGCATGCCGACCATCAGGTACGAAAGTCCCTCGGTGTTCTCGCAGATGTTGCAGGCGATGCGCATCGGGCAGTATCCACCGGAGTACACAGCTGGGGATAAGAACAGCAGATTCTTGCTGGAGCGAACTGTCGACAGTCGCTTCAGGTGGCGGAGTTCATCACTCATATCTTATCTCCGTTCGTCAGGCGGGTGTTTCATCAAGCAGGCGTTGCTTGGGGCATTTCGCGGGCGGCTGCTGCCCGGGATTCTCGTCAGGCGGGCGTTGCTTGGGAGCAAAGCCACTACTGCTTGGTAGCTACCCGTCCTTATCCACATCAGTCTCACCCACCAGCATTTCAGCCAGGGCGCGGAAGCGTTCTGCCATTTCGCTCTCAGGAAAAGCCTCGACTACTGTCTGACCCAATGCCTCGGCAGCCTGCACTTGTCCATCACGTGGCAGGTAATAGATTATCGTGGTGCCGATCTCTTCAGCAGCCTTCTGCACCAGCCCTTCTTCACCTTCGATATTCTTGGCATTGAAAATCAGACCACGCAGCGACGCATAGCCGCGCTTGCCGAAACTCTTGACCGCGTGCGAGATATTGGTTGCAGCATAAAGCGACATCATCTCGCCTGATGTGACAATGCAGACCTCGTCTGCATAGCCACCGCGAATCGGCATGGCAAAGCCGCCGCAGACAACGTCACCAAGCACGTCGTAGAAAATGAAATCCGGCTTGAACTGCTCATAGGCATCAAGCTCCTCGAGCTTCTCAAAGGCGGTGATTATACCGCGCCCAGCGCAACCCACTCCCGGAATCGGCCCGCCCGACTCAACGCAAAGCACACCGGAAGCGCTCTTGAACACGATGTCATCCAGAGTCACATTACCCAGGTCACGCATGCAATCAAGCACTGTCGGAATTTTTTCTCCACCTGTTAGATTTCTAGTTGAATCGGACTTCGGGTCGCAGCCGATCTGCATCACGGTATAGCCCATGCTGGCCAGAGCAACCGATATATTAGCTACTACTGTCGACTTGCCAATACCACCCTTGCCATAAATCGCAATCTTTCGCATTTGCGCACCTCCCAACAAGTACTAGCTTCTGTGTCGACAATATACCGTATGAATCGCGCAAGGAGCAATATTCGTCAGCACAAGTGACTCAACAAAGCATTTGGCACTGCGATTCGTTGTATACTTTGCCATATCTAACAAGACGAAAGGAAACACTGTGGCAATCTCGACTGCAGACTTTAAAAACGGTAAGGCTATTCTGATCGACGACAAACCCTACGTGATCATCGAGTTTCAGCACGTCAAGCCCGGAAAGGGTGGAGCCTTCGTTCGCACCAAGGTGCGCGACGTTCGCACCGGCCGTGTAAACGATATTACTTTTAGAGCTGGGGAGAAGTTCGACGAGGTGCGCATGGAGCAAAAGACCGTTCAGTTTCTTTATGC
>WQXZ01000173.1 GCA_009781525.1 Coriobacteriia bacterium
CTGTAATCAGTACCAGCGTCTCAATCTCGTCTCCGACTGACACGATGTCGATCGGTAGAACATCTTTACGAATCGAGAGTTCACGTAAAGGAATAACGCCTTCGGACTTGAAACCGATGTCCAAAAGCACCTCATCGCGCTCGATTTTAACAACGGTTCCGGTTACCAGACCACCTTCGTCGAAGTCGGTGATCGTGGTGTCGATCATCTCGTTCAGTTGATCCTCGTCAACCTCTTGATAATCAATAATAGTAGTGTTTTTGATCTCACTCAACAGTGGACCCCTTCCAGGTTGTGCCCGTCACATGCTGCTGACCGCTGAGTCTTTTGAAAACCAACGTATTGATACATGTGTTCGGGCTTGACAGTGTAAAGCTCCTCCCGCCACTCGGTTAGCAGCAAAAAGAGTATAGGGTTTAATGGTTGCCACTTCAAGGGCAAAAGTGCTGGTTCCCAGCCCAGTTTTTGCACAAAATGCAATATGTTTTTGTGCGAGATGCAATAATCACTTGCTGGGCTATGACTAATCGCTATCGGCTTTTCTGCTGTTCACCCTGACAATCGGGGCGTAAGTGGTAATCAGATTCTTGGTTTCGCCCAGTTTTTCGAAGTGAATACTCAAGGTGTCCTTTTCGATTGCCAGAATGGTGCCACGGCCGAAAACCTTGTGATCAATAATGTCGTCGACTTC
The DNA here is from genome assembly GCA_009781525.1 of Coriobacteriia bacterium. Classification (GTDB taxonomy): domain Bacteria; phylum Actinomycetota; class Coriobacteriia; order Coriobacteriales; family UBA8131; genus WQXZ01. The sequence continues at coordinate 692 of WQXZ01000173.1, forward strand.
GAAGTAACCTGCTTTGTCTGGAACACCGTATACGCTCTGACTCTGCGAAGCGTCAGGACTGTCGGCTTCAGCGCTAAGGTCACCGCTATGGCCTGATTGCACCGAGGTAGAAGAGCTGCTTGCTCGGGCACTGTCCGATATAGCTCCGTAGACCCGTCCTTCAGCTTCTGCTGATGTACCAGATGTGCCTAACCCGTAGCTACCGCCGCGGTCTCCCCTCTTCTCCCAGCCAAGCCCTGAGTATCCGGCGGAACCGACCCCGAGAATCTCGATGCATTCGGATGGTATATCAGAAATGAACATCGAGCGCGGATTATTAGTTATGTTGCCAAAGATACTGCGAACCTGGGCGTGGGTTATATACAGAAGCTCACGTGCTCTGGTAATGGCAACATATGCAAGTCGCCGCTCTTCTTCGATTTCTGCAGGAGACTCCATTGATGCAAAGTGCGGAAATAGTCCGTCTTCCATTCCGGCCAGGAACACTGTCGGGTACTCCAAACCTTTAGCGGAATGCACGGTCATCAAGGTTACGTAGTCTGATTCGCCATCCAGACTGTCAAGGTCGGATCGTAACGCGAGCCACTCCATGAAAGCAACCAGCTTGCTGTCGGCGGTCTCGCCGAAGGAGGGAGCCAGGAAGTCAGCGGTGGGGGTGGTGGCCGCGTCAGCAGTTGGATCTGCGTCAGCTGCGTCGGCTGCATCAGCCGCGGTATCAGCGTCGGTTGCGGCATCAGCCGCGCCTACGCTCGCTTCCGCAGCAGCAGCTTCCTCTGCCTGTTGCTGCTCCAGCATCGCATCATATTCGGCAGCAACTCCATAGAACTCAAGTACGTTTTCGATGCGGCTTCTATTCTCAACGGTTCTGTCTGCTACCAGGTGCTCAATGTATCCACTGCGCTCGATTATCATCTCAACTATGTCGCGTAAGGTTCCTCTGTATCGACGACTATCCTGCAGTAGTTGCAGAAAACGACCCAGCTCCTCACGAGCCTTGGCAGTCAAACCTGGTTGTGTCAGTATCAGCTCGCATGCAGCCTGAAACGGTACCTCCTCTTCAAAGGCAATCGCCTCAATTGCTGTGATGCTCTTCTGACCAAGTCCGCGCCGGGGAGTGTTTACTATACGCTTCGTCGCTATATCATCCGCCCAGTTAACAACAGCCTTCAGGTAGGCCATAACATCCCGGATCTCTGCCCTGTCAAAGAAGCGGGTTCCGCCGATTATCCTATATGGAACCCCAGCCGACAGCAGGCGATCCTCAAGTACCCTGCTCTGTGCATTGGTGCGATAAAAAACCGCACAGTCTGCATAAGGCTGACCACTGCGATGCAGGCGCATGATCTCTGATGCGATGAATCGCCCCTCGTCACGCTCATCGCTGGCCAGATACAGCTTGAGTTTCTGCCCCTCTGCAGCATCGGTAAACAAGTGCTTTGGTTTCCGCGACTCGTTTTTCGCAATCACAGCGTTGGCCGCATTCAGAATGTGTGCAGTCGATCGATAGTTCTGCTCCAGCTTGACCACCTGTGCTTCAGGGTAGTCATGCTCGAACTCAAGGATATTGCGGATATCAGCCCCTCGCCACGAATAGATCGACTGATCGTCATCGCCAACAACCATCAGGTTGCGATGCCCAGCAGCCAACAAAGCTGTCAAGGCGTACTGGGCATGATTCGTATCCTGGTATTCATCTACTAATATATATAGAAAGCGCTGTTGATAGGCTGCCAACACTTCTGGATTCTGCGCCAACAACCGCCAGGCATTGAAAAGCAGATCGTCGAAATCCATCGCATCGCTTTCACGCAGACGCTGCTGCAAACGCTGATAGACTCTGGCAATCGTCTTTTGATGGTGGGTCACTGCCTGATGCTCGAAATCATCAGCACTCATCAGCTCGTTCTTCGCACGCGAAATCACCTCACGCACATAGTTGGGTGAAAGCTGCCTGTCGTCGATATCCAGCTCCCCCATTACCTCTTTCAGCAGGCGCGTCAGATCGTACTCATCATAGATCGAGAAGCTCGCACTGTAACCGACTCGTGCAGCATCTGCCCGGAGCAATCTCACGCACATCGAGTGAAATGTCGAGACCCACATGCCCCGCGTACCATGCAAAAGCAGCTGCCCCAGTCGTGCTCGCATCTCTGCAGCCGCTTTATTCGTGAATGTGATCGCCAATATCTGATATGGGGAGACACCCTCGCTTTCGACAATGTGAGCGATGCGATACGTGAGAACCCTGGTTTTTCCGGATCCGGCTCCAGCCAATACCAGCAACGGCCCCTCAGTAGTCAAGGTAGCCTGGAGTTGAGCTGGATTCAGTGTTCCCAAGTCAATAGCTGACATTTACACATCTACTTCCATTGTCAATAAAACTACTTATGGTATGGTTCTCCGCGATTGATACGACAGGCGCGGTAGAGCTGTTCCAGCAAAACGATTCGAGCCAGATTATGCGGCAGCGTCACAGGACCAAAAGACATTCTCTGATCCGCAAGATGTCTGAAGCTC
>WQXZ01000174.1 GCA_009781525.1 Coriobacteriia bacterium
CTTCTGTGTAGTAACCATCATCTACACCGACCTCTACGCCAGAGCGGACATGACCAGCAAAGTAAAACCAATCGGCAACCAGATATCCATCGGCGGAGTCATAGCATCTGCACTCTGGCTGCTTCCCTTCATTCCTCTTCTGCTGGTTCGCCCCTGGTGGGCCCTGGCGATTCCGGTCGCTTTCTTTACCAGATTCAAGCTGGGGCGCTGGTTCAGACGCCGCCTCGGTGGATACACCGGAGACTGCCTGGGCGCAGCTCAACAGATAATGGAAGTGCTTATTCTGCTCACCATCATCGCAACCATCAGCATCTCTGCTATCATCGCAGGCAACCCTGCCTCTCCCTTCCTGGCATCCATCGCCATGTTCGGTCTGTAGGCGACACCAAACAAGCAAAGGGCAGACATGAAACTATATGTGATGCGGCACCCCGAGCCAATCGGCGCGGATGGACTCTGCTATGGACAAACAGACCTCGATGTCACCGAAGAGGCGCTACGCAAAACCACTCTCTATCTTCAAACCCTTCTTGTAGATAAAACCCTCGACCTGCTTTTAACCTCACCCCTAACACGTTGCCAAAAACTGGCTGTAGAGCTGGGAGCTGCATTGCAGGTCGATCCAGTGATCGATAATCGCTTGATCGAAATGAGCTTCGGTATCTGGGAGGGGCTGCGCTGGGAAGAGATAGACGCTCAAGCCTTTGATGAATGGTCTGCTGACTATGTCAACATCGAGGCTCCTGGTGGCGAGAGTTTCGGAGCGGTTCTGCTCAGAGTTGAGAACCTGCTTGAAGAGCTAAAGCAGACAGATGTAGAAGCTGTGGCACTGGTAGCCCATGCCGGAGTGATTCGAGCCCTGCTTTCTGCGGTTCTCGATATACCTTTGGTGTCTACATGGCAATTCGGAATAAACTACGGAACACTACTTGAGCTGAGCATCGGCACCGAGCAGTGGCAAAACAGACTACTCAGCATGACGGTTGGCTCATAGCTGCAGCATCCAGCAAAACTCATCGCTTGACCGTTCTAGCCTGTTAGCCTATTCTGTCACATTGAATCTTTGATGGTTTGATGTGGGTCGTTAGCTCAGTTGGCAGAGCAGAGGACTTTTAATCCTAAGGTCGCGGGTTCGATTCCCTCACGACCCACCACATCGCAGTGCCACGAACTATCAACCTCCAGCAGTTAACCTCCCCAAACCTTCCGGTCCACCCAATTCCGCGCTTCCGCCAGATTCTGCAACTTTTTTGCGGTTGGGGCGCAAAATCGTTGCGATTTATGTTGCATATGCAACAAACGTGTGGTATATGCAACATAAACGTTGCATATACCACAATGAATGGTCGTCAGAGGGTGCTTTTTCGGCGCCCAACCGCAAAAAAGTTGCAGAATCTGGCGGAAGCGCGGAATTGAGGTTGATTGCCATCTCTTCTGGGCTGCTTGGGAGTTGATTGCCGCCACTCCATCCCTCGAGAGCGGATCGGCTTGAGCGAGGGATGCGTCTCACGCCTTTCGTGAGACTGCTGTAGGCTCCATTGAATAACGCTTTGCCTGCATGCTGGCTCACATAGAGCTTACAACTTACAGATTCCCAAAATTTTACTTGACAACATGCTGGCACAGAAGTATCCTGCTGCGTCAGAGGTTTTTGATGAGCATGAATAAGACATACGCCTATTACTATTACAGTTGATTGCACCTGCGGGGCACAATGCCGCCACGGGTGTAAAACCTTGTGGCGGTTCTAGGCTAGAGCCGGCAAATTGTCGGCTTTTTTTGTTTTTATGGGGCACAAGGCTCCGAATGCTTAGAGAACAGAAAGGAAGGTACTACAGTGTTAATTAAGGCTTCTATGCTTGCGATATTTGCTGTTGTGACAGTATCTATCGGGTTCTTCTTTCGTCAGCGAGCTGACAGTGTTTCTGGCTTCGTTTTGGCAGGACGCTCCGTTGGGCCATGGCTGACCGCATTTGCATACGGTACCACCTATTTCTCTGCAGTCGTGTTTGTCGGTTACGCCGGGCAATTCGGTTGGCGCTTTGGCACCGCAGCGGTTTGGATCGGACTTGCCAATGCCTTTGTTGGCTCACTGATACCATGGCTATTGCTTGGTCGTCGCACCCGAATTATGACCCACCACCTGCACAGTGCAACAATGCCGGAATTCTTCGGAACACGCTTTGATTCAAATGCTTTGAAGATCGTTGCTTCGATTCTGGTTTTTGTGTTCTTGATTCCCTACACCGCATCTCTCTATAACGGACTATCCAGACTTTTTTCGATAGCCTTTGATCTTGACTTTACAATCTGCATCGTCGCAATGGCAATTCTTACAGCAATCTATGTAGTAGCTGGCGGGTACTTTGCTACGGCGGTAAATGACTTTATCCAAGGCATAGTCATGCTTATAGGAATCATTGCGGTGGTATATGCGGTACTGCATACAAATGGAGGCTTTACTGCTGCGATTGCAGGACTTGCCAGCATACAGGATCCAGCCGTGTCACCTGGAGCCTACACTTCATTCTTCGGGCCTGACCCCATAAGCCTACTGGGAGTGATGATTTTAACCTCAATGGGTACATGGGGTCTGCCACAGATGGTGGCGAGATTTTACTCAATTAAATCAGAAAAGCTCATCAGCACAGGAGCTTTGATTTCTACCGTATTTGCCCTGATCGTTGCTGGTGGATGTTACTTCATCGGTAGTTTTGGGCGGCTCTATGCTGACCGGCTTGATCTTGCGGCACATGGTTTTGACTCGATTATCCCAACTATTCTCTCAGGTTTTCCGGATGTGTTAATCGGAACAGTGATCATGGTTGTACTTGCAGCTTCGATATCAACTCTCTCAGCCTTGGTCATGACTTCAGCTTCAACACTGACTCTTGATTTCCTAAAAGACAATGTTGTCAAGAATTTCAGTGAAAAGTCCCAGTTGCTGACCATCAGAGGCTTGGTTGTGGTGTTTATCGCCATCTCAGCAGTAATAGGAACCATACAATATCGTGGCAGTATATCGTTTATCGCTCAGTTGATGGGCATTTCATGGGGAGCCTTGGCAGGCGCATTCTTAGCACCATTCATCTATGGACTATACTGGAAGCGCGCCACAACAACAGCAGTATGGGTCAACTTCATTTTTAGCTCAACACTGATGATAGCGAACATTTTCTTCCGCTCATCTTACCCAGCGATTCTA
>WQXZ01000175.1 GCA_009781525.1 Coriobacteriia bacterium
AGCAATTATTACTTTAGAAGGTTATTATACCAGCAGAGTTTTGCCAACCAGGCAAATGCTGAGCTGCTGAACACAAATGGAGCCGATTCCTGCTGACCTTGAGCTCTCCCCCAGCCGCCTTGACGAAACTTCATCTGGATAAAACCAACCTTGTTCTTCTGGTTTTTTAAGAGCACCAGGATTGACATTATGTAAGCATTGACTGGAGGTATTCGGTGGCCGATATTGCTTTACGATTTGAGCGAGACATTGTTGTACTTGATGGTGCAATGGGTTCGTTACTGATGGCTGAAGGCATCGATACTGAGACCCATCCGATGCACGTGAATGTACTGGATCCGGAGTTAATCGAATCCATCCATAAGCGTTACCTGTTGGCAGGCGCACAGGCAATCACCACCAACTCTTTTTCTGGTAGCAAGGTTTCTTTAGCTGCATACGGCTTGGAGGCACAGGCAGATGAGTTGAATAGAGCAGCGGTTCGTATAGCCAGGTCATGCAGACCACAGCACATCCTGGCAGATGTCGGACCGTGCGGACTACTACTGCCACCATATGGCAGTGCTGCTTTTGATGCTGTGTTTGCAATCTATGCTGAACAGATAGCATCCCTTGCCTCTGAAGAACCGGATGCTATTCTGATTGAGACGATGATAGATATCGCAGATGCAAGGCTTGCTTTACTGGCAGCGAAATCAGTAACCGACCTGCCGGTTTTCGTATCTGTCAGTTTTGATGAGCATGGATTGATGCCCCTTTCTGCTACCAGTGCTGCTGCTGCAGCATTGATACTGGAGGCTGCAGGCGCTGATGTCATCGGAATCAACTGCAGCCTTGGTCCTGCTGCCATGCTCTCGCTCACCAGCCAGATGGCTGCAGTGACTGCTCTACCTTTGCTGGCTCAGCCGAACTCAGGACTACCTCTGGTCGATAGAAGTGGTCAGGTCACCTACAGTGGCACACCGGATCAGATGGCAGAAGCTGCATGGGCTTTCAGGCAGCTGGGGGTGCAGTTCATCGGTAGCTGCTGTGGCTCAGATCCTGCTCACACCGCCGCTATCTTCGCAACTGTTGGTGATACAGATGTCGCCATAAGCGGACGCAAACAACGCCTGGGAATGGCGCTGGCTTCGCCACGCTCCCTGGTTGAAATTGCACTCGACAAGCCTTGTATCTCTGTTGGCGAGCTACTCGGAGTAGCTGATGCTGAGCGAATAGCCAGTGAGTTCAGAAGCGGTGCTTTTGCATCTGCTTCTGATGCCTGCATCGACCTGAATGAGACTGGTATCGACTTGCTGTCTGTCAATCTCGATGCAGAAGGAGTAACAAGCGTAGCAGGCTCAGCAATACAGTACGCTGCCCTGATAAGCGAGCTGGTTTCTGTGTCAAGGGCACCTCTGATACTGGGCTGCCAGGACATGACAGCTCTCGAAGCTGCCTTGAGAGTCTACCCGGGTAAAGCCATGATAGGCCCTTTTTGTGCCTCTGATGAGAATCTGCAACCGTTTCTTTCGTTGGCTAGTCATTATGGAGCAGCAGTCATTGTGTTTTGTGATAATGAAACACCTGCCCAAGCTGAGCAGGTCTTACTTGTTGCAGATATAGTCTCACTTAAAAAAACTGACATTCTATTTGACATCCAGAGCGCGAACGCTGGCGGTGTAGATGATGCGCTTGCTCAAACGATCAGTACTGTTAAAGCCTTTAAATCCAGAGATCTGCTCACATTCGCATCAGCTACAAGGCACAGCTCTGACCATGCTGCATTCGGTTCTGACGACTACAGTCGCCTTCAGATCGACTTTGTAAAGGCAACCATAGCAGCAGGGATTAATGCTGTTACCTTCGACACGAAAGACGAACAGGTTGCAGCTGCATTTCAGGCAGCAAATGAACTACGCGAGTTAAACCGTTTAAGCCGGATAGGCTCAGGCGCACTCGCGTAGTCAAAGCACATACTGCAGTGAGCTTAAAAAGCTAATCGGTGTCGGTAAACCTCGGTGGTAGTCCACCAGTCAGCGTTGCATGTAATTCTTCGAGTAGCTCTGGAATCGGCAGCCTTTGGGGGCACTTATCCACACATTCATCACAATGCTCACACTTGTCGGCACCGAATCCTTTTGAGGCAATGCCGTTGGTGTAGTAGACCTGGTCAGACATTGCTCTACGACCGCTGATGATGAAGCTATTGTAGACCGCGAAGCAATCGGGAATCTTGACTCCATGCGGGCAAGGCTGGCAGTAGCGGCAGGCGGTGCAGCCGACAACAGCAGTCTTCTGATAAGCCTGGCGCAGACGGGCGATGAAACGGATCTCTTCGTTGGTCAGTGCTCCGTTTTCGGCACGCTCAAAGATGTCCAGGTTCTCTTTTAGCTGATCTAAAGTCGAGGTACCAGAAAGAATAACGGTTGCCTCAGGTTGCTTATACAGCCAGAGGAAGCACCACTCAACCAGCGAACGCTTCTCTGGATTGGCTGCGATCAGTTCGGCAACTTCAGGTGGCATGTCGCTAATGATGGTTCCACCACGCAGGGGCTCCATGATTACCATCGCCAGACCTTTCTCAGCACCATAGCGCAGACCTTTCTGGCCAACCTGCATGTTCACATCAAGAATGTTCAGCTGAATCTGGGCGGCATCCCAACGATAGTCGTCGACAAAGTCGATAAAGGCCTCATAACTGTTGTGCATTGAGAAGCCTTTGTAGCGAATCTTTCCTTTGGTAATCATCTCATCAAGAAAACCGGAGCCATCCAGCTGCCGTGCCTTGCGCAGATTGGCATCGTAGAGGTTGTGCAGTAGATAGACATCAAGATAGTCGGTACCCAGACGCTTCAGGCTGACGTCCAGTTCCTTTTCGAAGTCGGCATACTCTCTGATGTTCCACAACGGTGCTTTACTGACCAGGTTGATGCGTTCGCGATAACCGTCCTGCAGAGCCTCGCCAAGAATGTCTTCGCTATCCATGTACACATATGCGGTGTCAAGGTAGTTCACACCATGATCGATAGCATAACGCACCATCTCAATTGCTTCGGTTCGGTTGGGCGGAAAGCGCATGCAGCCTAAGCCAAAGCGCGATACTTCTGAATCGGTTTGTCCATATTGTACGTATTGCATCAGTTAACACCCTCCAAGACAAAGCCAGCTTCAGTGACAGCAAGGCTGACTGTCTCAAAGTCAAGTGGAGCAGAAGACT
>WQXZ01000176.1 GCA_009781525.1 Coriobacteriia bacterium
CAGTTAGATTCGCTATAGGTAGCAGACCAGAGGGGAGTATGTGGTTATGGGCACGATGTCAATCCGAATGAGGAACAACACAAGAGTCTTCCTGTCAGGAGTGATGCTGCTGTCGTGCATCTTTGGAGGATGCACCACATCGAGCCAGCCACCCAGCAACGTTACCCGTGAAACATACCCCATGCCAGAAACCGAAGGCTATGTATGGGCAAATGACCCAGGGTTCAATGACCTTAGCACTGCCGAGCAGCTGGAACTGATCAGCTATGACACATTGATCGAAGACGATTACTATTCAGAGTACCAGTCTGTTGTCATCGGACCAGATGGTTCGATTTATGTGATCGGGTATCTATTCGACACAGAAGGTCCTTCTATCGCTATTCTTATCAGGTATGACAGCGACCTGAATCGAGTGGCTGTCATCAGAAAACCTTCATATCGATTCTTTGGTCTTGACATCGACTCAGAAGGCAATGTCTACACAACTGGTGAGCTTTGGGAGTATGTCGATATAGATGGTGACGTTGATATAGAAACCATCCAGTACGAGTTGATCAAGTATGACTCCACGCTTGATCAGTTGGCATTAGTGGCGCTCGATAAGTCTCCGAGAAGCATAGCTATTGCACCTGATGGCTCTGTCTACGTGACTGGCCTCATAGGCTTCATCACTAAATATGACAGAGAGCTCGTTCTGCAAAAGACAGTGCCCCTAGACAACGATCCATGGATAGACTCCATTAAGGTTACTCCAGATGGATCTGTCTATGTTATAGCCGAGAAACACCATTTCACAGGGGAGCCGTATATATCGGAATTCATTAGTTCTGATGCGATACTTATCAAATACGACAGCGACCTGGTGTGGCAGTGTGAAACCAGAAAAGACAAACCTGGTTACAACTGCTTTATAGGTCTTGCCATAGGCTCTGATGAGTCTATCTATGTCACGCTTTTATATGACCAGCAGACGAATGTCGTCCCTTCCATCTCAAGCATCATCAAATACGACAGCAACCTGACCGAAGCAAACTCCGTAGATTGCAGTGTACTTGACACGCGCTTTAGGGAGCCTCGGGGAGAGCCTTGGGGAAGATTCGGTTATTTCGGTCCGCTTACTATCAGCGCAGAAGGTTTCATATACGTGGCAGCACATAATTTTGAACACCGCGGAGGTATGGTGTTGTTCAACGACGATTTGATACCTCTCAATGTGGTGTTCTTTCCAGTTCACCTCGGAATTGATCCGCAGCTATTCAATATAGCAATCAATCCTAATGGCTCTGTCTACGTAATAGGAAGCTACTGGAGACTTGACGTTGAACGCGATGCAGCCATCATTTTCAAGTGATTCTGATATGGCTCTGTCGTTTTATGTTAATAGCAGCGAGGTCTCCATACTCCTTCAGAAACCTCGCTCTTTGTAATACAGTTGAACCTTGAGTCGTTGCTAGCAAATAATCCGCTTCTGATCTCTAGACCATTATTGAATGGCTTTGTTGTGATCATGCGTTTGCAGCCAGCGCATCAACCATTCATTTCTATCTCAACTCTGTCTGGTGACAATATGGCATATCGCAAAACTAGAACCCAGAGGCATAAAAGGTACCAGGTCGTTCAGCGCTAGTGTACAAGAAACCACCTAGTACGAACGACCATGTCAAGAACAATCCTTTCCACTTGAACGTGACAGATGTACTACCTATACCTCCGGCTGTTTTCTCAGCAAGAGTGGGACTAGTAGGTTGGAATGTTTGATAGCAAGTATTTATATCATGCGAGTAGTAGTATTTGAACGTAATATCTGTCCAAACCTTTGAACTGCCTGACCCACTATTTGTTCCCGAAACAGCAGCAGACTCACTATATGGCATGCTTACAAGCACGGTTCCACTCCCGCGTGAAGAGCCACCATCTTCATCCAGAAAATCATTTTCGGAAGCAGGAATCACTTCTATAGACAAGTCATCTATAACAGCAGCTTCTGCCTCAAGGTGCCACTCCATGACTTCCTGACTATATACACGCATCTCTGCTTCGAACTCTACCAAAGCAGCTGCATCGGTACGGGTGACTACAATCTCACCATAGAACTGCCAGTCAGTTCCATACTCTTCGTTCAACTTGTCTAGTACTGCCTGGTATGAAGACAGATCAATGACATCCACTCTTTCAGACGTGGCAAAGGCTGCAGCTGGCATCAGACCGATTGTGAGGATGACAGAGATCAGAGCACTTACCAACCTCGTTTTGTTTTTAACAGAACCCATTGGGGTCCTCCTTTCATTTACAATTATGACGCAGCGCTAGGTGGCATGCGAATCGTCTTGTCACCTAGCCGTCTTTCTCTCTCCAAGCTGTTGCGTAGCTTGGCTTGGAGCGGTATGGAATGCTACTTACACAGACCAGAGTTACTCCTGTTTCACAATAGCCTGATGAGCTAAGTCAGGCCATACGCATCGTCTTCTCCTGTTCTCTCGCGATCTCAACTTGAGCACAGGTTCCACCATCATCAGAGCGACCAAATCTTACCGAAATGCGATAATCGCCTCCTGCCATAAAGTGTCTCTCTTTAGTAATGAACCTATGCTTTCGAGGAGCATTGTAAAACCCGAAACTGAAATGAAACTGAAATACCAAGCCGTATCGGAAAGATTCTGAAGTTTTTTCCGGCACACAATGAAGTTGCACTAGTGAACAAAGCAATACTGCGATACCAGCAGCCAGACCTGCTTGCTCCCGGCGGCGGATATGCATTCAGCGAGGCTATCATGGCAGCTCCCGACAACGAATTCGCAGCCGAGCGTAATGGCTGGATTCCTAAGCCTGGGAATCACGTGATTCATACTTCGAGCGATTCGACTTCCCCAAAGACGATATCTACCAGGCCTTGACTCATGTCGCTTCGCTTAAAGACAGTCTGATGGCACGCCTGAGTGTCATGATATCTTCCATCTACAGGCGCTGTCCAATAATCCAGGTACATACCGGCTGGAGACACTCAGCTAAGGCTATCGCTTCTACACTCGCGAAAGCGTCTGGAACCCATGAGGGGGACAACTGGTGGTTGTTCGATCATCGTGATGATGTCATCGACGATATCGGTGAGGCACTGGGTATCGACTTTACCAGGGAGCGCATGACAACAGCACAGATACGCTCACTGGTCGGCAAA
>WQXZ01000177.1 GCA_009781525.1 Coriobacteriia bacterium
AGCTTACTGTCATTGACAGTACCTGGGCTGATATTAGGGTTATTAGAAGGAGTTTTTTGGTTGTGAGTAATAACTTGCGAGTCGACTCGCTTACTCTACAGAGAGAGAGAGAGAGAGAGAGAGAGAGAGAGAGCAGATTTCCGATCGAACATATGTTTCTCCTAAATGGTTGCCGTAGCCTGTTCCTTATAAAGCCTGGTAAAACACGGAAGTCAGACACCTTAGCAGGGTGGTCAGATGTCATCTACCTGTAAAGCACACGTAAACAGTAACACAAAGACCGGTACCCAAGTCAAGTGATTTTTTCCAAGAAAGTCGCAAACGGGTTCTTATCCACAGATCTTTGAGCGGATGCCAGTGTTGACGTGGTAGCATTTGAGCATGGCGAAAAACACTACACCATCGCTTCGCGAGCAACTGAAAAGCGTTCCCAGGCAGCCTGGGGTCTACCTCTGGAAGGATGCGGCAGGGGAGGTTTTATATGTGGGTAAGGCGCGGGATCTGCGTGCCAGGATGAGCCAGTATCTGAACCTGCAGGATGAGCGGTTGATGATTCCACAGCTGGTCGAACAGGTAGCCGGTTTCGACTTCCTGGTAACTGAGAACGAGCATGAGTCGCTGATCTTAGAGAAGAATCTGATCAAGCAGTTCTCACCTTACTTCAATGTCGACTACAAGGATGACAAGAGCTATCCCTATATCGCTTTGACTTTGGGGGACGCTTTTCCGGCTCTGAAGTACACTCGGGAGCGGCATAACCCTGATACACGCTACTTCGGTCCTTATACCAATGCACGTGCCGCACGGACGCTTATAGAGGTTGCGCGAAAGGTGACACCGATCTGCCTGGCAACATGTGACGGACACAGGCGGCTGAGTCGCCGCCTGAAGGCGAACCCGCAGGCAACAGGGGACAAAGCCTGCTTCAACTACAGTGTCGGATTGGGACCTGGTCCTTGCACTGGAGCATGTACTGAGGAGGAGTACGCACTGCAGGTACAGAAGGTGATACGCTTCTTAAGTGGTGAGCGCAGATCGTTTATCGAAGAGCTGCACTCTGACATGACAGAAGCGGCAGCTGAGCTCGACTTCGAACGGGCAGCACGTAACCGCGACCGCATCGAGACCATCCAGTCACTGGTAGACAGGCAGCACGCGCAGCTAAGTGCATCACTTTCAGCTGATGTCATCGGCTTTTATCGCGAAGAGACCATTACTGGAGTACAGGTACTCATCGTGCGTGAGGGTAGCGTATTGCTGGCTAACGAGTTCATCTTGGACAAGGGACTCGATGTTGGCGACGATGAACTTATCCACAGTTTTCTGATGCTTTACTACGAGGCTGCGACTTCGATCCCACGACAGATCATTTTGGAGCGGTTGCCTGAAGACGCCGAGCTGATAGCTACCTGGCTGACCGAGCGCCTGGATTCGCGACATGGTGCCAAGGTCCGCCTGGTGCAGCCCAAGGCTGGCGCAAAAAGCGAGCTGCTACACCTGGCAACGCGAAACGCCCAGCATGCCTTGAATCGCTACAAGGTGCGCAGTCGCTATGACGAGGAGCGCGCCAACCTGGCGATGCTGCAGCTTGAGAGTGCCCTGGCTTTACCTGCTGCGCCGGTGCGAATCGAATGCTTTGATATCTCTACCATCCACGGCAGTCACTCAGTGGGTTCGATGGTTGTCTTTTGCGCTGGATCTGTGGATAAGAGCTCGTACCGGCGTTTTCGCATCAGGCAGCAGGGTGGGGAGGCAAACGAAGTCGCGATGATGCGTGAGGTACTGAGTCGTCACTTTGCGCCTGAGCGCGCAAGCCAAATGAACTGCGGAAAAGAAGTCTGGGTTTTGGTTGATAGCTATCCCACCGCCATGCGGAAAAGCAAGGCGGTGGGATAAGAGTGATGTGTTAACAAAATGAGATCGAGAACTCCACCCCGATTTTTTCTAGTAACCGGATCTGTTTCAAGGTCAGAGTGATATCTGTTTTGTTTTCTGCGTATAGAACAAGTTCCATATTCGAATCATATTTGTCAAGGAACTCTCTTAACTCTGGTAGGTTCTTGTTGATTGTCTCAAGTTGCTTTGTCAGAAACACCCTGACACTGGATTTACCAAGGAGTTCATCACTATAGAGCCATCGGTTAGTAATCTGATAGTGTTCGAATAGGTAGTCTTGACTGATAACTGTCTCCCCTTTGAAAAAGACATCACAGGGAAGGCTAACTGCTTCCTTTACTGCATTGGGGTCTAGCTCATCACCTTTGATAGTGAATCTAAAGAATTTATATATCTTCATTTCTTCCTCCGTTATTATTTGAACTCTCTCTTTATCTGGTTCGCTATGTCTTTGATTCTATCAAGTGGTAGGTTGTCGGCTCCGCCTCTACCTTCACCAGCTTTTTCATTTTCGATTCGCCGTTTGAACTTCTCTTTTTGATTCTGACTCATTCCCCGTGTCTGCTCTTTAATAAAGCGATCTGATGCCATGATTAGCCCTGCACCAAGGGCAATCGCTCCTGCTACGACTATTTTTCCTATCGGAATGGCAACTGTTGTTGTTACCGATGTGACAACAGCTAGTGTACCACCAGACATAGAAAATCCGAATGCCGGAAGCGTTACCGAAAACGAAAGTGAAGAAAGGATACTTATCACCTCTGGTAGCATAATCGCAATGGCAGCAGCAGAGCCTACAAATGTACCGAGATCCCAACCGTTGTTATATCCATATCCTGTAGCAGCCCCAGCTATTCCGCCAGCAATTCCGCAAGCTCCAAGAGTAATGAGTGCCACTCCCGCAACTTGGGCTCCGGGAACGTAGCATAGCGCTATTCCGACAGCAATCAATAAAAGTGAAAAAGCAGTTCTACCTATCGCGCCCCAGTCCAAGGTAGACATACTCCAACTCGTACCACTGCTATCGGTATGCATTACTGTATTGTTGCCACAGTAAGCGAACATATTGTTGCCAAGAACGCCTTGCCCTGTCGACATGAGGCTGTCCGCACTGATGAACCTCCCCACCTCTGGGTCATAGTAGCGGGCATTCAGGTAGTAAAGACCGGTCTCAGAGTCATAGTAGTAACCTCTGTACCTAAAAGGGTTAAGCTCTCCTATGGTAGAAG
>WQXZ01000178.1 GCA_009781525.1 Coriobacteriia bacterium
ACCGATGACAAATCCGAACAGCAGAGCTACGAGAATCATGATCACGGTAGATATCGCTGATGTCCGCCTCCGACGATTCTGACCAGGTACTACCTGTGGCAACCACCCTGGGGCAGGCTGCTGAGTCGATGCAGGGTCAGGCTCATAATACGGTCTATTTGGCTGAACTGGATAAGGTCTCGTTGTAGGTGATGGATAGCCAGCTGCTCCAGGGGCAGGCACTTGTGCAGGTTGAGGAACCGGCGTGGTCTGCGGGGCAGGATAATTTGACCCAACCGGACCAGTCTGCGGTGCGGGATAGTTCCGAGCTGCCGTGCTCCCTACAGCTGTTGGTACCGGAGCCGCTTGTGGAGCTGGATACTGCGGCTGCGATAAAGAAGGGTCAGAGGATGTGCTCGCTACAACTGGATTACTCTCTGGAGCTGTTTGCGACTGCTGATGAGCTGTTGTTGTTTGAGCGGTGCTCTGAGCGTATGTTTGCAGAGCTCCCACAACCGGAGGTGCCTCTGCAGGGACTCCGATAGTAGGCTGTAAGTCGGTGTCGTTCACTCGCTGATTCATCGATTCAGCTTGCTTGGTTGGCTCGGAATGAGCATACTCATGAGAGTCGGTATTGCTGTCGCTCTCGTTTTGTTCTGATGGTTGAGCGTTTGAATCTGTCATGGCTATCCCTCATGCTTTCAAGTAGCGACGCATCGCCCAGCCTGAGCCGAATAGTCCAAGTGCCAGCCCAGCTCCAAGTAGCGATAAATCGATCAGCTGAATCGGTATTGTAGTAAATCTGATATTTAACCAAGGTATATTCAATGCAGCACTATTCGCAAGGCTGTTCAACCCGTAACGAAGCGTTGCTATCGCCAAGCCTGCACCGACCAGCGCCTGCAAGGTTCCTTCCAGTAGAAATGGTCGTCGGATAAAGCCGTTCGATGCACCTACCAGTTTCATGATCGAGATTTCTGTTCGCCTGGCAAATATCGCCAACCGAATAGTATTGTTGATGAAAATCAGCGCAACGAAGATCAGCAGCGCAACAACCGCTGTGCTGACAAGCCGGATGATCCGAGTCAAGCTGAAAAGCCGATCCACCACATCCTGCCCATATCTGATTGAGGCGTTGGGGTTGTCAGCGTCATCGCAGATTCTTAAGAAGATCTCGTTTTCCAGAATCATCGATGCCACTTCAGAGATCTTGCTTGGATCCCTTAGCCCGATCTCAATCGAAGCTGGCATGGGGTTATCGCCCAATGAGTCAACGATTGTCGAGTTAGATTGCTCCTTGAATCGCTCAAGGGCTTCTTCCTTGGTCATGAAAGTAACCTCACCGACATCTGGCAGGGTGTGAATATAGGATTGCAGCGCCCAAATATCTTCTTCACTGGCATCGTCACTGATGAACACCGATATGGCTACTTGACTCTCGACAGTTTCAACCAACTGGTTGATGATCATCGTCGCAGTCATAAAGATGCCGATAACCGAAAGCGACAGATATATGGTTACAATCGCACCGAAGACAGTTGCGAGATTATTCTTAAACCCGCTGAATGCTTCTCTGATGATATAGGTTATGCTACCCATTTAAACCGTACACCCCCCTGTCCTGGTCACGCACCAGATAGCCATTCTCAAGCTCAACAACGCGCTTGCGCATTGAGTCCACCATCTCTCGATCGTGGGTAGCTACCAGTACAGTGGTGCCGGTATGGTTGATCCGGTCGAGCAATCGCATAATACCCAGGGATGTCTGTGGATCCAGGTTGCCTGTGGGTTCATCGCATATCAGCAGTGGTGGTCGGTTTACGATTGCTCTGGCAATACAAACACGTTGCTGTTCTCCACCAGAAAGTTGATCCGGCAGCATATTCAGCTTGTCTTCCAGCCCGACCAGACGCAGGACTTCTGGCACCTGAGCCCGAATGATGTGCCTAGATTTGCCGATTACCTCTAAGGCAAAGGCAACATTCTGGTACGCCGTCTTATGCGGCAGTAAGCGGTAATCCTGAAACACGCAGCCGATATTGCGCCGTAGATAAGGTACACGCCAACGGCGTAAGCGGCTGAGATTTTCTCCAGCTACAGTAATACGTCCGCTGGTAGCAATCAGTTCTCGGTTCAGAAGTCTGATAAAGGTTGACTTGCCTGAGCCTGAATGACCAACCAGGAAGAGGAACTCACCAGGGTATACCTCCAGCGAGATATTTGCCAATGCCGGACGATTCGGTTGAGCGGGGTAGACTTTGCTAACATGCTCAAAGACGATAACGGGGCGGCCTTCGCGCTTGCGCTCAGTAAGCATGAACGCTTCTGGTGGCTCTAGCTCAGCTTCTGCAACCTCAGTCGACTGTGCTGTCAACTCCGGCAGGGAGGGAAGGGTCATCATCTCACCAGAGCGGCTGAGACTGTCGGGGTCGCCACCGATTACTGGGATTGCGATTCGCTCGGGAACAATCAGGTCGGTAGCAGCTGGTACATACTCAACGTCTTCGATGTCCAGGTCTGATTCTTCGTCGGTCACTGTTTCTGCGTATCGGTCTGCGACCAGTGCACTAAGAATCTCCTCTACCTGACGACTACCGTTTTCATTTTCTTCAGTCAAAGGCTCTCCGTTCACTTTTGAGGTTATAACGGACACCTGCACCATTGCTGCGTCCACCTCTACTTCAATGCCTTCAGCCGACCTAAGCTGTAAGTCGGTGACTTATATTATCCGGTTTGAAGCTGATAAGACCTGCTAATAGGCTTCAAACTGTTACCTAATATCGCATAATTCTAGCACAGCGGTAACAATGGCATCCGAGTTCAACCCGTATGCTGCGAACAGCTCATCATATCCCCCCGAGGTGCCAAAACTGTCTTGAACACCGATTCGTGCCATTCGAGCTGAAACGCCAGTGGTTTCGGCCAGAAGCTCCGCAACCGCACTTCCTAAGCCGCCATAGATCGAATGCTCTTCGGCTGTCAGGACACGTCCGGTTTTATGCACGGAGCCCAGAATGGTCTCAGAGTCGAGTGGCTTTATTGAGAATGCATCGATAACCTCGGCTTCGATTCCGTCATGCACCAGGCGCT
>WQXZ01000179.1 GCA_009781525.1 Coriobacteriia bacterium
TCAAGGCTCCCAACATAGTCGCTTATATCACTCAAGCCGGATGACAGTTCATAGAGCAAAGGCTCTTCAGCTTTGGTACTTGGCCACCCGCCAAGGGCTCTCTTTTTAGTGATGCTATCGGCTACAACCATCGAGTACTCGATGATCGCTGGCATAAAACGGGCTCTTGCCATCCGAGCAGTGGTAAGAGCTTCGATGTTGATTTTCTTCGAGTAACTATCGAGCTTGACCTCGTAGCGACTATACAGTTCGTCGGTTGACAGAACCTTGAATCGCTCAAAGAGCTCGATGCTTTTCTCGCTGATCAGACAAGGCAGAGCTTCGGGAGTGCTTGCCAGATTACTCAGCTTTCTCTTCTTAGCTTCTCTCTGCCAGGCTGGGCTATAGTTGTCACCATTAAAGATGATTCGCTGGTGATTTGTCAGAACATCCCTCATATAACTGCGCGTATCGCTCTCAAAATCACTGCTGTCCTGCACCGCATCGACGTAGTCTGCCAGCGTCTTTGCAACGATAGTATTTAGGACAAGATTTGCATCAGACAGGTTAATCTCAGATCCCGGCATCCTGAACTCGAATTTATTTCCGGTAAAGGCAAAAGGTGACGTGCGATTGCGATCGGTATTATCCCTAATAAAAGTAGGGAGCATCGGCACACCAAGATCGACCAGTTCGTTGTCTTGGCTTTCGTGGTCCCGTCCCTCTATGATGGCGCGGACACCGGTCTCCAGCGCATCGCCCAGGTAGATGCTGATAATAGCTGGAGGAGCCTCGTTGGCGCCAAGGCGGTGGTCGTTGCCTGCGCTGGCGATGCTCATGCGAATCAGGTCCTGATATTCATCCACCGCCTTGATAACCGCGGTCAGAAAAACCAGAAACTGGAGGTTGTCGAAAGGTGTTGCACCGGGATCAAAGACATTTTGTCCATCGGCAGAGATCGACCAGTTATTATGCTTGCCGCTGCCGTTGATGCCGACAAAAGGCTTCTCGTGCAGAAGGCAGACAAAGCCATGGCGGCTGGCAACCTTGCGCATCATCTCCATAACCAGGAGGTTTGAGTCGACTGCGACGTTGGTAGTGGTGTAGATCGGAGCAAGCTCATGCTGAGCTGGAGCGACCTCATTGTGCTCGGTTTTCGCAGGAATGCCCAGCAACCAGAGCTCTTTGTCAAGCTCGTCCATGTAGCGTTTAACGGCAGGCTTGATTGAGCCGAAATAGTGCTCTTCAAGTTCCTGACCTTTACATGGTGCGGTACCGAACAGGGTGCGTCCGCACAGTAACAGATCAAGACGCTTACTGACATCTTCTTCGCGGATGAGGAAGTACTCCTGCTCAGCTCCGACCATCGAAGAGACCTCGGTAGCCTGTTTGCCGAAGAGTGCCAGCACTCGACGCACCTCATAACTCAGTGCAGCCATAGAGCGAAGCAGGGGAGTCTTTTTATCCAAGGCTTCTCCGCCGTACGAAGCGAAGACTGTTGGAATGCATAAAACATTATCTTTTAAAAATGCAGGGCTGGACGGATCCCAAGCAGTATAACCGCGTGCTTCAAAGCTGGCGCGGAGGCCGCCGGAAGGAAAAGATGAACCGTCTGCCTCGCCCTGCGATAGCTCGCGACCGGTAAAGCTAAGAATCGCCTGGCCGTCTTCCAAGGCAATGAAGCTGTCGTGTTTCTCGGAGGTGATACCAGTCAGAGGCTGAAACCAGTGGGTATAGTGGGTGGCACCGTTTTCGATAGCCCAATCCATCATGGCACTGGCAACAA
Source organism: Coriobacteriia bacterium (assembly GCA_009781525.1). Lineage (GTDB taxonomy): Bacteria > Actinomycetota > Coriobacteriia > Coriobacteriales > UBA8131 > WQXZ01. The sequence goes on from WQXZ01000179.1 coordinate 1,766, forward strand.
CTCCAGCAACTTCTGGGCTTAGCGCCTTACCCTCGTTGATGGTCTGCTTCAATTGATTGTAGGTCTGCTCGGGCAGTCGCTCCTTCATAACCCGATCGTTGAATACTGCTGATGCATATGTGTCAATAAAACCAGTCATTGATTTCCCTCACGATTATTGATTGCCGCTAGATGTACTAAGACAGAGTAGCGTATCGAGACTCTTATTGCTTGTTAGGTCGGTGCGCTGCAGAGGCTACAGCGTTTATCACCTTGCGGTGTCAGCCCGCGTGACCCGATGCGTGCTAAACTGCAATCAGCCGAACGCGTAGGTTTGAAAGGCAGGGATCAATGAGCAGGCAGTTAGCTGTCATAGACGGAAACTCTCTAATGCACAGAGCGTATCATGCTGTACCGAACTTCATGACAGCTCCTGATGGCCGCCCGACAAACGCCATATTCGGCTTTGTTTCGATGCTGATCAAGCTGGTTGAGAGCCTGAAGCCAGACGGTGTGATCGTGGCTTTTGACCTTGGCATCCCCGAGTTCAGATTCCAGGCCGTCGAGCAGTACAAAGCACAGCGTCCCCCCACCGACGAGGAGCTCAAGACCCAGTTTCCGATGATTAAGGCGTTGCTCGAAGCGCTTCAGATCCCAGTCGTAGAGCTACCAGGATGGGAAGGCGACGACATATTGGGCAGCCTGGCTGCCGAGGCAAAGCTGGTTGGCGTGCAATGCATGCTGGTAACCGGAGACAAGGATGCGCTCCAGCTGGTCGACGACAACACAACCGTGGTAAACACCCGCAGCGGCATGAGCGATGTTATAGTCTACGACCGTGCTGCAGTAATCGAGCGCTGGGGAATTCCACCAGAACTCGTCACAGACTTTCTTGGATTGATGGGCGACAGCTCTGACAATATTCCCGGTGTGCCAGGAGTAGGCGAGAAGCGAGCCCAGGCACTATTAACCGAATATGGCACACTCGATGAGGTCTTAGCAAATGCCGGCAGTATCCCAGGAAAGCTCGGCGAGAACCTGCGCAACAATGCCGACCTGGCTCTTGCCAGCCGAGTCGCTGCTACCATCAGCCGCGATGTGCCGATAGATTGCGACGTCCAAGCCGTGCGCTTCCCGTCATATAACGCCAGCCAGCTGACAGCAGCTTTCCGCGAGTTTGCCTTGACCAGCCAGCTACCCAAGATGCTGAAGTTCATTGAGCAGGCGCAGGCAGAAAACAAGCCTGACGAAGAGAGCCAGAGTACCGAACTTCCAGA
>WQXZ01000180.1 GCA_009781525.1 Coriobacteriia bacterium
GACTATTTGGTGGGCCGTGAGGGATTCGAACCCGCGACCTTGGGATTAAGAGTCCCCTGCTCTACCAACTGAGCTAACGGCCCACATCAAAACAAATACATACAAACAACGCTCGCGTATTATATGCGATTTGCGCAAAGTGTGCACAGTGCCACACGGCTTTTGCGTTTCGCACGCAGCCTCCAGCACCTTCGTGCGCCGCTCTCTCGCCTCGCACCCTCCGCCAGCCCCGCCGCTCTTGCGCCTCGCGCCCTCCGCCAGCCCCGTCGCTCTTGCGCAGCACCGCACCGAGCACCGCACCGCTGCGTACCGCTACTCGGCAGCGCCGTTCGCGCAAGCAGAAAGCTTGGGGTGAGTAATCGGATTCGAACCGACGGCCTCCAGGGCCACAACCTGGCGCTCTAACCAACTGAGCTATACCCACCATGCACGGCAAATCACGAGGATGCAGTATAGCAACAAACACACCTCTCCTGCAAATTTACGAAAAGCTGACAAAAGATACTTGCACTTTGTATATACTTGCGTGTAATAGTCCGTGTTCAAGCACATTCAAGCACTGATAAAACCAAAAAAGGAGGGAAAGCATGAATGAGACATTGAAAACCATTGCAGAGCGCCACACGACCCGCTCATTTACCGGAACCCCGGTCGAGCGCGAAAAGCTTGACGCAATACTACTGGCTGGCGCACAGGCACCCACCGCTGCGAACTCACAGCGCTTCCGCCTGATAGCAACCGATAATAAAGAGTTCATTGATGAGATCGAAGCCAAGCTGCTGGCAGACTTCGAGGCAACCAATCCAGCCATGATGGAACGCATCAAGGAACGCGGTGGCAAGGTACTCTACAACGCTTCTGCGGTGATCTTCATCGCTATCGACGACCAAGGTCCCTGGAGCGCTCATCTCGACGCAGGAATCGTCGTCGAAAACATGGCTCTGGCAGCGTCCTCGCTCGAAGTCGGCAACTGCATCTTCGCCATGTTCCGTACACTCTTTGAGGGCGATGGCGCCGAAGAAATGAAGCAGAAGTTACAGTTCCCCGAGGGATTCACCTTCGCCGTCGGCCTCCTGCTCGGCTACGCAACCGATTTCGGCAAGCCGCACGAACCAGCTATCGACAAGATCATCTGGCTGTAAGCAACAAACCGGAGTCATAGCTTTCAAGCAAAGCAGGCGCTCGAATCACCAAATAAAAGCCAGCGGCAACCAAGTCGCTGGCTTTACAACAATATATGGATAAAACCTCGTTCCGCAAAAAGCAACTAAACTCATATCTGTGGTCTTGTTCAGACAAGCTTAAATCGGATGGTGATGGTGACGGAGTTTTCGTCACTTGAAGCATCGATTGTTCCACCAGAGCGTTCTATCGCATTCTGCGCAATCGAAAGACCAAGTCCAAAACCACCGGTTTCTTTACTGCGCGATTGATCCACCCTGAAGAACCTGTCAAAGATGTGCTTCAGATCCTGTTCGTCGATGCCCACGCCGGTGTTCTGCAAAGCCAGAACAGCTTGGTTGCTTTGGCGGCTCAAGAGAAGTGTGATTCTCTGGCCAGATGGTGTGTATTGAACTGCGTTATCGAAGACAGCATCAAGTGCTGACCTAAGAGAGACCGCATCCGCAGTGATTACGAGGGAAGGCTCGATAGCCGTCGTCAGTTGCACGTTTTTCTCGAAGACAATCGCTTCGAAGCTGGTGCAGACGGCTTCGGTCAGCTCGCTCAGGTTAACAGTATCGATTGCGGGGGAGATTTCGTTTCCAACCGTCAGATTGAGGAGGGCGATGACCAGCTTCTGCATTCTTCCTGACTGGATGCCGATAGATTCGAGCCATTTGAGCTGGCTTTCTATAGTTTCAGTACGGTTTTTTTGCAGCACCTCGTAGTTTGCGCTGATTATCGATAGGGGAGTCTTGAGCTCGTGAGAAGCATCGGAGATGAACTGTTGCTGGCGTGTCCAGCTGGCTTCGACCGGGCGAATCAGTCGATTGGCAACAAACAGGCTGATCAGGAAGAGCAGGCCGAAAGCGCATACGCCTACGAGAATCAGAGTATTGCGAAGGCTGTTTAGCATCTGGTGCGTGTCGGTGACTTCGATAATAAAGACCTCGAACCCAACAGCCGCCTCGAGCAGTTGCTTCGCGGGCATATTCTCGTATTCAGTCAAGTCGGAAAATGGGGGCATCTCAAGAATGATGGCGTAGTGCCAGGCTCTGCTATTCATGTTGAAATTGCCAAGAAGCTTACCGTTTTGCTGGAATTGGTTTATAGCAGCTTGGTACACGTCTTCCGGGAAAACCTTTGGCCTGGATTGCATGAACAACTGAAACTCCGAGGATTCGAAATCGGGCACATAGATAGAAAAACCAATCGGATCGTAGTAGACCTTGGCATCACTAGTCCAGTCACCAACCTGGAAGAGGATTATGCTCAAGGCATGGTTGGAGTAGGTAAAAAACGCAGGGGCATTGTCATCAAGAGCTTCGTAGTCTGGTTGGATGGAGCCAGAGCGCATATTGCTATCACCTTCGTAACTTGTGATTTCCAGTCTTCCGGTGATTGGCGGAATGCTAGGTCCATAGCGAGTTGAAGTGATGTTGAAGTAGACAATAATCGGGTTGGCATTGATGTCTTCAACCCGGTACAGCACAAGTTGCTGAGACATCATCTCAGATCGTTGCTGAAGGCGGATCCGAGCCCTGTCTTCGGCTTGGGCATTTGATCCTGCCAGAACGTAGACCAGGCATAAACCAACGACAAGCAAAGTGGACATTGCTGTCAGGTTAAAGGCAAGAATCTGGTTTCGTAGCTTCTTTAGCATGTTTCCCCCTGGAGGTGTGTGATGGGCGGTTGCTGTTAGGCTGGGTCTGTTTGTAGGGTTGTGTCGCCTGGCGAGATCTGTTCATTTGTTAGAGTCGATCCGTGTGTGGAAAAGAGCTCACCATTTAGGGTCGTATCATCTGTAAAAAGGTAGCGCACA
>WQXZ01000181.1 GCA_009781525.1 Coriobacteriia bacterium
GCCACCAGCCGAGAACAGTGCAATGTCAACGCCTTCGAAACTGTCAGGAGTCATCTCCTCGACAACGATCTCGCCGCCAGCAAACGGCAAAGTCTTACCTGCGCTGCGCGCAGAAGCTAATGCCTTTACGCGACTATGCGGAAAACCTCGCTGTTCTAAAACGTTTAACATCTCTAGCCCTACGGCTCCAGTGGCTCCAGCAACAGCAACTACTGGTTGAGCTGGCATCGGCTTGGTCCATGACATCTGAATCACCTCGTCTAACTTGCTCGCTTTGCTTTGATGTAATCTGAATGGATTATAGTTGCTTTTTCTAATCAAAGCAGGCTGAATCGCTGTATAACTGCACAATCACTTATAATCGAGACAGAAAAATATCTGTTTGGCTAAGCGTTTGCAATGCGCGATGGTGCGCTGAGGTTCTAATAACGCAGGATAGGCGATGTGCATGGCTTCATTCAACGACATATCAAATGATTTACTTCCACAGCCAGAAATGATTGCCCAAGCCAAAGTGCAGAGCAAGAGTAGAAAGCTAATCGCCGAAATCGGTATCTTTTTTCTGATTTTTATTATCTATGTTATCATCCAGGGTATCGCTGCTGGTTTTCTTTTCGCGCTTCTTCAAACAGGTTTCATAAAGCGTGAGGCGTTCGAGACAGTGTTCGATATTTTTATCCTTTTTATCACAATCATTATCATCATCCTGGTCTTGATCTATTGCCGATTTATTGAAAAGCGAAAACTACAAACCATGGGATTTGAGCGAACCGGTATGTTCAGCGAATACCTAATCGGGCTGGCAATCGGTTTTTTGATGTTCGCTGCTTCTGTTCTGATCTGTGTTGTAACCGGAACACTGGTGTTCCAGGGAGTAGCTTCAACCATATCATGGTCATTGCTGCTGCTTTTCTTCTTTGGCTATGTGATTCAAGGTATGAGCGAAGAGGTGCTGTGCCGTAGCTACCTGATGGTTTCAATTGCCCGTCGTCAGACCATTCCGCTGGCGATACTAGTCAGCTCTGCTACCTTTTCTGCCTTGCACTTCGCAAACCCTAATACCTCTGCCCTGGCTTTCGTCAACCTTTTCTTGTTTGGTGTCTTTGCCGCAGTTTACTTTGTCAAGCGCGGCGACATCTGGGCTATCGCAGCCATTCACAGCTCATGGAATTTCGTTCAAGGTAATGTCTTCGGCATAGCTGTCAGCGGAAAAGCCAGTGAAGTCACAATCTTCAGGTTCGTCAGTATGTCCCAGCACGCTTTTATCAACGGCGGGGATTTCGGTCTCGAAGGCGGTATTGCAGTCACGATTGTACTAGTGGTATCTATCTTGTTGGTATTGATGACCAAGAGTCGTAAGACCCATATCAATCATCTGGATAATTTCTCGCCCCCGGCATTTGAATCACAGGTTCTTCCGCCATTCTAGCTGTCTCTAGCTGACAGGCTCTGGTCGGAGCACCTTTCGCAAAGCTCGTTGAGAGACTCTGGTCGAAGCACCTTTCGCAAAGCTCGCACACAGCTGATGGCAGCCAGCAACTTTGCAGCATCTGGTACCAAAAAGGGCAACACTGCAACAGCTGCTGCTGCAGCCAAAGTAGTCTGAGAGACAAACATCAACCAGGCTGCCCCCAAACAGTAGTAACACACCAAGGTTGTCAGTCCCAGACAGATGTCTAGAGCGCTCTCAGCTTTGGCTGTAGATGGTTGCCCGACGGCTTTTCTGATAACAGCAGCTACAATTGAAGCCAGTAGAAAACCTGCCAGGAATCCACCGGTCGGACCAAGCAGCCAACCTAAACCACCATTGAATCCTGCACCTACCGGCAAACCAAGAGCACCGAGAAGAATATAGCCTCCGATGGTAGCAACAGCTTCCATTGGGCTGAATAACATGATGATGCTGAACACAGCCAGGCTTTGTAACGTAACAGGAATCACTCCGAACGGAACCATAATCTGCGCAGCTACAATCAGTAGCGCAATACCCAGACCGGAATATGTCAGTGCTTGCATGCGGCTTGACCGTTTCATGCCATGTGCTTTCCTCTACCAATCGTCACATCGAGCCGCCTTGGCGCTCTATCTTTGCTGTGTTAATGCACTAAGTATGCCACACGATTAGGCTTGCCTGTCAGCATTTGCATGTTGCTGTTGACACGGACAGTTTGATATCGCATATTGGTCGATGTTTCCAGTCGCTCTATTTAATTGAGTGAAACTTTTCGAAGAGGGAGTGGTTTTCAATGAACGAAGTCATGCAATTCCTAAACGATGCCGGTGTCTACTACATCGCCTCAGTCGATGCCGATGGCAAGCCTCATGCTCGCCCATTCGGTTCACGCATCATCTATCAAGACAAGTTCTACATTTTCATGGGCTTCCCGAAGGCAGTCTACGATCAGGTAATGGCAAACCCATATGTTCAACTGGTGACAATGGGCAAGGATCGCGCTTGGATTCGCATCTCTGCCACAGCAACTCCGGTTCTGGATGTTGACAAGCGCACCGAGATCCTCGACTCCAGAGTGGGCGCAAGACCGGCGAACGCTGCAGAGTCAATGGTCTTCGAGCTTACCGAAGTAACCGCGATAATCTACGGTGGAGAAGAGCAGACTGTCATCACCTGGTAGAGACTCACAGAATGACTCTGCAGGTCTTTTGCACCTGCAGTAGAGACTCTATGTTCAGGCAATATCTCCAACAACCCCGCTGGTTTCTATACCAGCGGGGCATATTGCAGTGCGCGCACCCGTATACACGAAATCAACCGGCAAATCGCAATCAACCCAACCTTAACTGCCCTGCCTACCCCGTTTACAAGCTTCATGCTGCACCACTCAACCCCAGCCGACCTCAACCCTGACCTCGCCTTCCCCAGCCACAGCCGAACCCGCTACCCGCAACCTCCAGCCGAACCCCTCCACCCTCCAGCTGAACCTGCCACCCGCAACCTCCAGCTGAACCTGCCACCCGCAACC
>WQXZ01000182.1 GCA_009781525.1 Coriobacteriia bacterium
CATGTCCCGCGACTGCTGTCTTAACCAGGGGTGAGTTTGCCACTGAACGTGCGGCGAGGTCTGCCTGGGCATCATCAAAAGCACCAGTGACCTTGACAGTGATCAGTTTCGTTGCGCCCTCACCGTCAGCTGCCAGTTGCCTGGCTAGCTCAACACAGAGAGTGGTCAGCGCTTCGAGAAAAGCAGCGAAGGCATCTGTGTCAGTGTCGATGATCGCACCACCAGCAGCGCCTGTCGCCAGGAAGAAGGCTGTGTCATTGGTGGACGTATCGGAATCAACCGTGACCTTGTTCAGGCTCAGATCGATTGCTGTTTTAAAAGCCAGGTCAGCAGCTTCCTGAGTGAGTATGGCGTCTGTTGCCACCACAGAAAGCATGGTTGCCATATTCGGCTGGATCATACCGGAGCCCTTGATGATGCCTCCGATGAAGTAGGTGACCTGGTCATATTCGTAGCAGACCGCTGCTTGTTTAGCAAATGTGTCTGTTGTCATGATGGCCTGAGCCGCTCCGAGGCCTGCAGCGTAATCGGTTCCGTCTGGAGCCGATAGGTTCGCGTAGGCGTTCTCGATACCTGGCTTGAAGTTTTCCTGGTACGGTAGCTTTCCTATTACACCAGTTGACGCAATCAGCACCTGGTGTGGCTGGCAGCCGACGATTTCGGCTGTGACTTCGGTTGTATATTGAGCTAAATCAAGCCCTGGTTTGCCGGTTGCTGCATTCGCCTGCCCAGAATTGATAATGATGGCACATATGCCCTCAGCGTCATTGAACGAGGTTTTATCCCCAGTGTCTGCGCCTACTGTCGAAGCAGGAGCGGCGTTGGGGGCTGGGGCGCTAGCTGTGGCGGGAGCAGTTGCTGTGGCGGGATCAGTTGCTTCGTCTACCTCAGCACCGAGGCTGAAGTCGCAGCTGTCTCCGCATCCCTCGTCGAGCAGAGCGGCGACGTCGCTCACGCGTGCCCGGGTGATGTTCTCGCGCGAGAGCATAACGGGGCCGGCGGCGAACAGATTGGTGGTGAACATAGCACTCGCAACCGCAGGCTTCTCGGTGACGGCAAGCATGAAGTCGTTGCGGGTTGGGTTGCGCCTGAACCCGGCGTAGAGACTGGCGAGCCGAAGCCCACGGACGTTACCGAGTCCGCCGTCCAGAAACGTGGCGTTGCCTTTGACGGTTCCTGGCTTAGTGATGATCAGTGTCTCATCAAGTGTTGGGTATTCGTTATCTGACATAAAACTTAAATCTCCTTTTATCATGTGGTGCGCTTGGTGGCGCACGCATATTCACTTATTTACGCACACTTGGCTGCGCACGCTTGGTGGCGTACGCCAGCTTGGTCAGAATTACTCTTCAGGTTGCTATTGCTTTTGTCCCCCCTTGCTCTAGCAGTCACATTGCGCGCTCCGCCACCGCCAGCTAAACCACGACCCCGATTCTCTCAAGTCCCATCGTCTCCGAAAGTCCTAAGACTATGTTCGCGCACTGAACCGCCTGGGTTGCAGCGCCCTTGCCAAGATTGTCTATTGCGCAGCTGGCTACCAGCACGTCTGTATTCTCGTCCAGGAAGTAGCCGATGTGCGCCTGGTTGGTCGTCGAAACACTGGATGATTGCGGCATCTGCCCATACGGTAACAACTTGACGAAAGGCTCCTCGGAGTAGGCGGTCTGATAGATAACCTCTATAACGTCTTGCCGAAGACCCGGCAGCATGCTGATAGCCACATTGGCAACGATTCCACGGGTAATCGGAATCAGAATCGGCGTAAACGACACTGGAACATGCTGCGACGCCTCTATAGCGTAGATCTGCTCGATCTCGGGAGTATGGCGATGTTTGCCCACGTTGTAAGACCGTGCGTCTTCGTTGACGTTGCTGAACAGGCTGGCATCGGTCGCCGAACGCCCCATACCTGAGGCACCTGAGACCGCATTGATAATCACCGGCCGCCCGGTCATCATGGCATCAGCCGCCAACACCGGAGCCGCAGCCAAAGCGCTCGCGGTCGGATAACACCCAGGGCAAGCCACCAAAGCCGGCTCACCGAGCTGCACACGTCGAGCTGCCAGCTCAACCAGCTGATGTCTATATAGTTCTGGCAAACCGTAGACCGCTCGCTCGATTAAATCCGGCGCGCCATGTGCCACGTTGTACCACTTCTCGTAAACCTCAACATCCTTTAATCGAAAGTCTGCACTCAAGTCGATAACACTGATGCCATGCTCAAGCAGACTTGGCGCGATATCAAACGCCGCAGTATGCGGAACCGCCAGAAACACCAAATCCAAATCGCGCACTGGCAAATCCGATACCAGGCTGTACTTCAGGTCTGTATAACCCAACAACGACGGATACTTATCGCTAATCGGAACACCATTCTCACTGGTCGATGTCGCAGCCACCAGTTCAAACTCCGGATGCTCCAGAATCAGCCTTACCAGCTCGACCCCGGTGTACCCAGAGGCACCCACCACTGCAACCTTAAACATGTCTCTAAGACCTCCTTTACCTGTTCATCATAGCGAATCGATCTGTTTTTCAGATAAGCCCCGCCACTTGCCTTTCTCCACAACAAATAAAAAAAGTATGTGGAGAAAACCATGCTGTGTAAACGCATTATCGCCCTGCTCCAGTCAAGGGCAAGACGATTGCAGTTATTCTAACAGACAATTATCAGAATGTTAAGCGTAATTTGCAAATATTTTGCGACAATTCTTGTTTTTTTCGTGTTTTATGCCATTTTTTAGCATAACGCGTATTGGGTTTCCGCGGTGAAAATGGGGCTTTAGCGCAGTTTTGTTGCTTATGCTAACTGGCAGAGGCGGCACGCCAATCCTGGACAAAGGATTGACGAATTATTGTGAAACCACATACGATGTGCGAAGAGCACAGAAAGTGGGTTTCACATGCCGAGAGGAAAGAGCTACACCCCAGAATTCA
>WQXZ01000183.1 GCA_009781525.1 Coriobacteriia bacterium
ACGAACCAGCGTGCCCTCTGCATATCTGGTGGGGTTCACCCGAGCATGAACCAGCGTGCCCTCTGCATATCTGGTGGGGTTCACCCGAGCATGAACCAGCGCGAGCCTTCCATTTCTCTACGAACTCAACCTGACATTTTTACCAGGTTTTTTGAGACTTCTCCGGCTAAACAGAATCACAGAATATCTTTGCCTGAAGTTAAACGACTGCTTTCAGGCAATTGACGCTAGCAGTCTATTCTATAAACAGCTCGAGCACTAACAAATAGAACAGACATTAGAGACAGACAAAGTTAACGCAGAGGAGAGGAGTAAGTATGCAGTTATCTCGAAGGAACTTTGTAAAAGGTGCTGCCTTGGCAGCAGCTGGTGGAGCAGGTGTGTTGGCAGGACTCAGCGCACCTGTCAGCCAGGCAATTGCTGATCCGGTTGGCAGCGGATCGATTGGTTTGACTTTTGACGAAAATCAGTGGGTCTTGGTTGGCCAATCTGTATCAGGACGGGTTTATTCCTATGATATCGGTGGTGCCGATGCTTTTGATCTGACATTCGACTATGATGCCAGCGTGTTTGCAGGCATATCAGTATCAGCACCAGCAGGCGCAACTATTCTGGCTGAAAACGATGATGGTGGGCGGCTGCAGGTTATCTTTATGGTTGACCCAGCCAGCGTCGATTATGACAACCTGCTGACAGTAACAGTATCAGGCAGCTCGTCTGTCGCCGATGGTGCGATTAATCTGGTTGCAGCCAAGGCTGCAAAGCTGGGCGGAACGATTCAGCTTGACATTATCGGAGGAACAAACACGATTGGTGTTCGTCCCTTTGATCCGATCAGTGAGTTTACAATCGAAAACCTGTCAATGGCGATGACGTTTTTTATGGTTGGCAGCACTTCGCCACGTTGGCCTGATGCCGCGCGATTCGATATGAATGGTGATAGCTTGATTGATCTGGCTGACTTTGTGCGTATAGCAAACGGAATTCTGGATGCATCCAGTAACCTGCGTTTACGTTTCAATGCTGATGGTAAATTCAAGATCCTACAAGTCTCTGACTACCAGGACTACATTAACACGACCACTCGCAGAAATGTCAATGCCCGCACTGTCGCGCTATTCAACGCCTTACTCGACAGTGAAGAACCGGATCTTGTTGTGATGACCGGTGACCAGATCGGCGGCAACATGAACGCCGATCTACTGCAGGAATACATCCGCCAGATGATGCTTCCCTGTGAAGAGCGCGGTATTCCCTGGATGATCACGTACGGTAATCATGACGAAGACGCTACAACAGCGCTGGCATCCGGATGGGATAAGGTTCGCCAGCTTGACTACTATCGCAGTTTTCCGATGAATGTGAATCGTCCAACTATGAGCGGATGTGTTCAAAAGAATGGCAACAATACATCCTGCGTCGGTGATATGTACCTCTTCCTCTACGATAGCGAAGGCGATGCCCCGATCTACAATCTCTGGGCTCTGGACTCGAATCGCTATCGAAACGGTGGTCTGCCTGCAGTAACCAAGCCAGTGCCCTATGGTAGCAACATCACTGGGACAGCCTACGACTGGATCCGTCCCCAACAGGTCGAGTGGTACTACCGCACATCCGTACAGATCGAGAATCGATACGGCAAGCTGAACTCCCTGATGTTCTTTCACATTCCCCTTCTGGAATGGACAAACATGTGGCTGGATAAAGACCGCTACAGTGTTGTCGGTCGTCGCGGTGAAGTCGAATGCCCGCCCTTTGTAAACACCGGACTGTACGCAGCAGCCTACGAACGTGGTGATGTACGCGGGATGTTTGTCGGTCACGAACACGATAATGACTACATCGGCAACTACCACGGCATCTACCTTTCGTATGATGCGAGCATCGGCTATGCAACCTACGGTGGAGAATGGAAGGGTGGCAAGGTTATCGAACTGGACAAATCCAACCTGGGCACCTTTACCACACGCATGATCTACGCCAGCGAATATGGGTTGAACAGCTAAGCGGAGGAAAAATGACGACTTCTGACAAAACCAGCAGTCGGATGATGGCCAGGGAAGCAGAGACATGCCTTTGCTTCCCTCAAGTTTGCCACTTCCGGACTCATAGTGCGCTCGCTCGAATAATCCTGGTCATAATCCTACTCTGCTTGAATCTCTTGCCACCATTCTCGTCCACCGCATTTGCCGATGCAGGCTCCAGTCTCGGGAGCAATGTAACTCAGGCGGAAGTCAGCGATTCCGACACGCTCACGGTGTCTCTATCTATGCCAGAGACATGGCAGGCTGATGGCATGGTTCTCTACCGAACCAGGCTGACAATAATGGGGATAAGTTCATGTTTTGGTTATCAGGTACAGATCGAAAAGCTGAATGCCAATGAGATAACTGTAACCAATCTGATAGGTGGAGTGTCAACAGAACCTACCTACAAAGATGGAAGTATCTATCTTGCAGTAATAAGCAGCGAGCCTATGAGCGGTGAAATCGTTGCCTGTGAAATAACCTGTGGCTTTCTATCGGATATCAGCAATGAGGACAGGGTTCTCGTGGTTCGCTCACTAAAAGCTGTAACAAGTATCAGTTCAAACACGATTGTTGAACTTGGCCCTGAGCCTGCTGCAGCGGTTCTTATATTGGTTGCATCCGGAGCTACGAAGATTCCTCTGGTTTGGTTCGAGAACGCTACCGATACCCCGGATTTGCTTACCTGGTGTCTGTTGCTGATTCTTTTTACTGGCACCGTGCTGGTAATTCATACCAGGTTGGTGCGCAACGGCAAGATCAAAAAGGCACGCGGCGCACATTACAGGATATAATCAGCCAAAGCAAAAAGCGCTTTATTTGCCTGCTGGGTGTGTGCAGTTGCGTTCGGCAGGGATTGGTTGACCAAGGGGGTGCGAGTTGCG
>WQXZ01000184.1 GCA_009781525.1 Coriobacteriia bacterium
CGCAGAGGTCGACCTCGAGCTCTGGAGTAAACCAGCGCAGTTCATAGTGAACAGCCGAATCACCACCAATGGGGGTGACATTGTCGACCAAAATGAAGGCAGTTTCAGAGAGATTGTTCTCGGCAGCTATGCTTTGCATCAGCTGGTCGCTTGGCCATCCGCCGGTCAAGCTGGCATGCGAGGGCTCGACCAGGCAGACTCCAGCCGGATTGCCCTTGAACAGCGTGTCCGTGAACGCGTCAACAACAAAATATCGCATACGTGCTCCTTTCAAAAGCGCACGCCCGCACAGGTACGAACGTTTAGCTATGGAGAATCGTTGAAGCTTTCATTACAGTAAACTATCACAAGAAAGAGCACCATAGTTGACGCGCTATGGTGCGGGACTGATTCGGAAGGTATCGTGGGGGCGGATAATCGCATCGTTATTCTTGGTTCGCCTGCTAGTGGCAAAAGCACGCTGGCGCTTCAGCTTGGCGAACTGCTTGCTACTGACGTGATTCATCTTGACCAGCTGTTCTGGAATCCGGGGTGGGTTCCGACTCCTGATGAAGAGATGGATCGGATGGCTATTGAGGCTGCCAACGGTGAGGCTTGGATCATCGACGGAAACTATTCAAGAACCATCGAATATCGTCTGCAGCGCGCCACAATGGTGGTTTACCTTGACCTGAACAGGTACATTTGCACCTATCGAGCACTCAAACGCTGGGTGCTGAATCGTGGCAAGACACGACCGGATCTGGCAGACGACTGTCCCGAGAAGATTGACCTTGAGTTTCTACGCTATATTTTTGACTACCCGAAGCAATCCGGACGAAGAATCGAGCGTATCCTGCGGGAGCGCGAAGCCAGGAGGAGCGGTGGTGGCAGTAACGAGGGCGAGGGCGAAGTCTGCGAGGGCGGTGGTGGCAGCGGTAACGGCGAAACCAGCAACGCCGCTTATGCTCGCGTCGATAATAACCTGCAGGTTCATATTCTCAGATCTAGAAAAGAGATACAGCGATTCGTGAAGGCTTTTGAGCAAACCTTTGAGCAGACAATATATTAACTAGAATTGCGATATATCACAATTTGGGCTAATATATTGTCCATGAATATTGACTCACTATTGCAGTACGCAACTCCTTTTGAGATTCAGCAGGGCATATGCAAACGCTTAGTACTGCGCAGAAAAGAACAAAAACTGTCTCAAGTAGCTCTCGCCAACAAAGCTGGAGTCAGCCTGGGCTCACTGAAACGCTTTGAGGCAACAGGTGAGATATCGCTGACCTCACTTACAAAGCTGGCTTATGCGCTTGGCTATCAACACGAGCTGGAAGAGTTGTTCAGCCAGAAGCATTATCGAACCATTGAGGATGTAATCAGGGATGCAAGAGCTTGACCAAATACTGGTTTTAAACAACTCGTGTGAAGTAGGCACGATTGCTCGCACTCGAGATGGTCTTTATGCATTCGAATACACAGATGAATGGGTACAAGAAGGCTTTTCGATAAGCCCTTTGAGTTTGCCGCTCGAAAAGAAGGTATTCATGCCCCGGTATGAACCACTTGAAGGTATGTTTGGCGTGTTTTTCGACAGTCTTCCTGATGGCTGGGGTCGCTTGTTGGTAGATCGAGTACTCAGCTCTCGTGGAGAAAACCCGCACTCCCTAGATCATCTAGCGAGGTTGGCTATTATTGGCTCCTCTGGTGCTGGTGCCCTGTGTTACAAACCGACGTATCAGCCAGGTCAGCCACTTACCACAGATTACGACCTCGACCAGATTGCAGAGGAGTGCGAGCGTCTTCTAACAGTCGATAGCTCCTCAGACCTGGATGCACTTTTCATACTTGGTGGGTCGGCAGGTGGAGCGAGGCCAAAGATTCTAACCAACATTAATGGCGATGACTGGATCATAAAATTCCCTGCTACTGCTGACCCGATAAACATCGGTGAGCAAGAATATGCTTACGCACTCGCCGCAAAAAACTGTGGAATAGCTATGACAGATGTTGCGCTATTTGAATCCAACAGGTGCCCAGGCTATTTTGGAACAAAGCGATTCGACAGAATCACAGTAGATAAAGACAAAACCCATACTGTCTCAGCACAGACCACGCAAATACCAATGCAGCTAAACCAGCACAAAATTCATATGGTATCTGCTGCAGCCTTGCTGGAGACAACGCATCGTGTGCCGAATCTGGACTACATCCAATTAATGAAGCTTACGCAAATACTTACTGATAGCATGTCAGAGCTACAAAAGCTCTACAAGCTGATGTGCTTCAATGTGTATGCACATAACCGTGATGACCATTCAAAAAACTTTTCATTTTTATACAATGAAGAAGCTGGGGACTGGCACTTGTCGCCAGCATATGACCTCACCTACAGCTCTTCATATTATGGCCAGCATGCAACAACAGTAGCCGGAAACGGCCAAGATCCTGAACTGAAAGACATAATGGAGGTAGCACGCCAAGCAGGACTGTCTATCAGATGGGCAAGGGTAACAGCAGCAGAAATCGAAGAGAACGTGAGCCATCTCAAGCAGTATTGGGTTGCTAGGTAAAAGGTTCAGAGCGATCCAGCATACGAAGCACACAGACAGTATCCAGACAACCAGAAAAGGCATACCCATGAAAGACCAGATAGCCGACCAGATAATCGCGAAGCTTGTTGCAATCGAGCAAAGCGAAGGCGTGCGCATTCTACACGCAGCGGAAGCGGGCAGCAGAGCATGGGGGTTTGCGTCCCCTGACAGCGACTATGACGTGCGCTTTATCTACGTTCGCACTACAACCGACTACCTGAAGCTTAATAGCGTTCGAGATGTCATTGAATTAAAGCTGGAAGGGGACTTAGACATCAATGGTTGGGATCTGCAGAAGACACTGCGCCTTCTGCATAACTC
>WQXZ01000185.1 GCA_009781525.1 Coriobacteriia bacterium
AGCACATCAGTCTCGCAGTAAAGATACGATACGCTGATACCTTTGTAATCGAGTACTATCAACCCTTCTAACTCATTGTTTTCGACATTATCATAGCCAGCATCTCCTGACCAATCTTTTGAGCTTGTTTTGCACGATGAGAGTGTGAAATCCAACATGCATATTGTGAGTAGAGTAAGTAACGCCTTTTTCATGACTCCCCTTTTGTCCAATCTTCTCGCTTGCCGTGCTGGTGCCACTTAAACGACTAGCACATAAAGCAGTGGCACCAACAAAACGACAGCAATCGAGACTTTCTTCTTTTTGTCTCGAAGCTTGAAGTGATAACTAGTACATATCGTCAGCGACAAATGTCCCTTTTCGTGTGTCATTTATGATTGTTACAATGCTCATATAATACTTGCCTGACCAGGTAACCGTTAAAGAAGTCTGTGTTCCGTTCACAGTGGGTGGATTCTGTGACCATGTGCTTGGCATAAAAGCCGGGTAGGTTGAATTGGAATAGTAGTAACGACCATTCACCTGGTTCCATTTCCACGGTCTGCTTGTCGTGTTAGTTACTCCGTACACTTTCGCGCTTTCACCAACTGGGAAAAGATTGTATGGCACATAACCTGTCTTTGTTGAACGTGTAAGCTCTGGCTCTTCAATCCGACTAGCATCATCTGTCTCAATAGAAGGGTACCCATAACCGATAACTTCACCGTCATCGTTTAGTATCGGCTCAGCTGAACCGCACTCACCACTGAGGATGTCGTCGGCAAATTCAGCATAGAACTCTTCGGCTTCTTTCCTGCGTTGCTCCGCAGCAGCGAGCTCGATACGATGAAACTCTTCAAACTCAGAAAGTGTTCCCATGTCTTCAACCCTTGGCAATCTGATACCAAGATAGCCATATCTATCAATGTCGTCTTGGGAGACAAACCTGCAGTCTGTTCCATATTCTGCGTTCAACTTGTCAAGAATCGCCTGATACTCAGACAGATCTGAGCCATATCTCTCACCTGTGTTTGAGGCAAAGGCTGTGGTAGGAAACATCCCTATTATGAAAACCGTTACAAGCAATAACCTTGTAAATCTTATATTGCGAATCATTCTAAACTCCTTTTGCTAAAATTCATTTGGTCTTGCTAGGTGTCAAGCGTTGTCTTGCCACCTAGCTGGTTCTTTTTCATCGACAAAGCTACACAAGTAGTCGAAGTTGAAATAGCCTCTTTCGTTGGGCGCAATCTTCATAAACCCTCCCTTCCTTCCAAGCCAGAGCCGAATTATTGGCTTGTTGGCTTGCATTCTACATAACAAACCTTAAAAAACCTTAAAGCCCGATTTCTCGCACACATGTAATGGCTTATATATGTTTACTATAACTTGCGTGCTTCGGATGTAGAGCATATAAGGCGCTATTCGGCATGCCCTCAAGGCGAGAAATGCTGTAAGATGTTGGCAGGTACTACCCGTTTGACCGATTGGAGACTCCCATGGCTGTTGAAGTTGCAGAAGCCGTCGATATCGTATTAGATTGTTTTGTGAAGTCCGGTGAGATGCTGAGGCCAGCCGATGTAGCCAAGGCTACTGGCATTGACAGCAAGATCGTCAGCAAGGCAATTGCTACTTTGAAAAAAGAAGGTAAGATAGACTCACCGAAACGCTGCTATTACGCAGCGGTCAAGTAGACCGATCTGACTGAAGCAATAGAATAGCCTCTAGACTTGGCACTTCTCACATAGATGCGTGCCGCGGCCTGCTACGCGTATCTTGGTGATTGGCGTGCCACAATGGGGGCAGGGCAGACCGGTGCGACCATAGACAGCAGCGTGTAAGTCAAGAAACTCCCCTTTTAGCCCTTCTGAGTTCACGTAGTTACGAGCTGTCGATCCACCGTCAGCGATGGATTGGCGCAGACACGCGCGTATTGCTACCAGCAAGCGCCTGAACTCTACTGGTGAAAGCGAAGCAACGCTTCTACGCGGATCGACTTTTGCCCTGAATAGACTCTCATCCGCATAGATATTACCGATTCCTGCAACCCTTTTCTGATCGAGCAAGGCTGCTTTTATCGATGTGGTCGACGTCCTGCCTATTGATTTTCGAAGGTCTTGCCAGCTGAGCGTCTCATCCAGCGGTTCCGGTCCAAGGCTGCTCAAAAAACTATCCTGATCAAGCAAATCTTGGCGCATTAACTTCATATACCCGAACTTGCGCTGGTCATTAAAAAACAGCTTCGAACCATCAATGAAATCGATTATGACCCGAGTGCTTTTGTCCGGCAGGCTTCCGACCAGCGAATCGCTGGCAAAACCACCAGCAAAACCGTCGTTATCTTCAGAGCGATAAATCAGTTGTCCGGTCATGCGCAGGTGAACCATCAGAACATGAGGATACACAGACGCAGCTACTCGAGTCTTTACCCTGGGGATAAGTTCAATCATCAGCATCTTGCCACGACGTTTAACCTGGTCGACTCTTGCACCCCATATAAACCCAGGGGTTCTTGCATTGAATCCAGGAAAGCTGCGTTGCTCCAGGACGGTAACCTCGATAATCACTTTATCTGTGAGTACCCCAGCCAGCCCACGACGAATGACTTCCACTTCCGGCAGCTCAGGCATCAGTTATCCTCCACGGCATGACCTATCCACCACGGTATCGGTGGCACTCCATGGCTTGCATGGGACACCCGGCAAGCGCCTGGTGTATAAAAACTCTCGAAAGGGTGACGGGGGTTTTATCCACATGATCAGTAGTCCAGGTAGAGGCAGACTTTCAGGGCCTCGATTGTTTGCTTGACATCGTGTACGCGCAGAACTCTGGCTCCGTTTCTCGCAGCCCAGGCAGCTACCAAGGCTGATGCGACAGCGC
>WQXZ01000186.1 GCA_009781525.1 Coriobacteriia bacterium
AGCGCCACCATGCTTACCGGTCACGAAGCCTCTGGCTCCTTTGGCATCTCCGCTGGTTAGCCAAGCGTCGTTGCCTACGCAGGCGAGAAAATTGAGTCCGCCGTTTTTTGCTGCATCCTCGAGACGAGAGGTGACACCAGGTTCAACATGGTCGCCGACCAGACCGGTGCATAGATCGCCAATCTGAAAGTTGTAGGTAATGCCGCCGGTACCCGGCAGAGGTTTGGCGAAACCGTCGGTTCCGATGCGATAGGGTGAGTTGGATCGAGGCTGAGAAATCTCTGTCATCAAACCAATTTGAGCAAGTTTTTCGCGATTGGTCTTCATCCTTAGGGTCACTCCTTCATTTTTTAGTTGTGATTCATATTGTTCTCTCGAAGGAGATGCTAATCCTCCTGATAGCATCCGAAAAAAAGAGACCGCCCTATCAGGGGCGGTTCTCTTAATCTGCGATATGCGGCTTCATCTTTTGACCGATTTTGCGTTTGATGCGACAGAGAGCGTTATCTACAGCTTTGGTAGAGGTTCTGAGCTGCATGGCGATCTCCTGATACGAAGCCTTTTTGAGATAGAGGAGAAAGACATTATACTCGAAGCGGCTCAGAGTGTTCATCAACTGGTTCTTGATATCTGCCAGCTCTTCGCGGTTCATGACCACCTCTTCGGGATCGGTCATGCGGGTGTTGGGGATCATATCGATCAGGGTGCGGTCGGTCTCATCGTCGTAGACAGGCTTGTTTAAAGAGATGTAGGAGTTTAGCGGAGAATGCTTGAGACGAGTTGAAGTCTTGACCGCAGTGATGATCTGCCGTGACACGCAAAGTTCGGCGAAGTGTTTGAAAGGGATACCCTTTTCGGCTTGAAAGTCGCGGATTGCTTTGTGCAGCCCGATCCAGCCTTCCTGCAGGATATCCTCATGATCTGCGCCGGTGAGGAAGAATGGTTTTGCCTTACTGCGAACGATGTGGCGATACTTGTGAAGTAGAAACTCGGAAGCGCTTTCGTCTCCTTGTTGGGCCATTGCAACGATCTCTTCATCCCTCATGGTAAGCCAGGATTCACGTTGGGTAAAATGCGCAAACATGCATATACCTCCCTGCTCCAACCTTTACGCAGATAATCATAAGGTTGCCGTGCCTTGCTGTCAAGTGCTTTAGGGTCACCCTTCAAAATAATTTAAAAAGTTTCTCGTTTTCGTAGAGGAAAAGGAAAATCCGGTAGCGACGAACGCTTTACCGGATGCTCGCAAAACCCACCATGCCGTGACGATTGACGCTTTCGAACCTGCACTCAGCAGGGTGGAGCCCGCACTGGCCAATATCATGTCCCCAATGTAATCGAGGAAAGGTTCGTCGATCAGGGAAAGGGTCTCAATTATTGCCATGGATGTAGGAATCCAATTATTCGGTGTTCGGTCAAAACAAGTCAATCGCCTCGCACACAGCAGGACGGATAATATTGTAGCACAGGCTTCGGGAGAAAGCAATACGATACATAGTGCGAAATGTGTTTAACCTGTGATAATGTCGTCATGTAAAATAACCTGAGAAAATGTCGTCCTCCTGGAGTTAATGGTATATACTATCACCATGAAAACCGGAGTGATCGCATTGAACGATGAACAGTTCAGACGACTAGACTTAGTGAAGAAGTCCATAGCAGGCTTCATCACTGAAGCAGAAGCGGCGGAAAAACTAGGCATATCTAAACGACAAGTGCAGCGACTTAAGAAAGGGGTGCGAGAAAACGGCGAAGCTGCAATGATACACAAGAACACGCACAGAAAGCCTAGTCATGCCATTCCAGACGAGTTAAAGGGAAAGATCCTCGTCATTCGCTCTAAAGCAGGTTTCAAGGATGCAAACTTCAAACACTTTCAGGAACTTCTAGAGACAGAATACGGCATTACCATCAGTTATAGCTCCTTATACCGACTACTGAAAGAGAACAATGTGGCGAGCCCTAAGAAGCGTCGGCGTTTCAAGCCACATCGTAGACGCAAACGTCGTCCCCAAGCTGGCAGCATGGTGCAGATGGATGCTTCTCCTTATGATTGGTTGAACACAGGCAAGCGATATACCTTACACGGAGCTATTGATGATGCCACCGGCCAGGTAGTGGGTCTCTTCTTATGCCAAAATGAGTGCATGCAAGGCTACCACGAAGTAATGAGAAGGATGATCACCGTCTTCGGCATTCCGGAGGCGATTTACGCAGACAGGCACACTATCTTTCGCTCTCCTAATGCAGATAAGGCAAAAGCCGAAGATGCACCTCCGGGTATAAAAGCCCATGAAACACAGTTTGGGCGCGCTCTGAACGAACTAGGCATCCAAATTATTGCTGCTCGGTCGCCACAGGCCAAGGGTCGCATAGAGCGCCTGTGGGAAACTTTACAAAGTCGCTTACCGATTGTATTTCGTATTCAGGATATTACCACTCTCGAATCTGCCAACGAGTATCTCAGGAACTATATCTTTGACTTCAACAGTAATTTCGCTGTGGAACCATCCGATGTGGATAGTGCATTCCTCCCCTTGGATGCGGGGTCTAACCTTGATTATATCCTATGCGTTAAGGAAATACGCACACTAGACCACGGACAGGTGTTCTCTTTCCAAGGTAAACGCCTCCAAATCGAGAAGGCTCCATACTCCAACTACATACCACCAAAAGCTAAAGTAACTGTAATGGTCTCTCCCTATATTGGGGTAATGGTCAGCTACCTCAGTTATGTCTTCAGCACTAAACCAGCACCCCACAGACCAAGGTATCAGGAAAAAACTAAGCAGTCTCACATCAAGACAACCGAGCAAGGACACTCTCCAAGCCGTTGGGAACCACAGAGTGGACTACCT
>WQXZ01000187.1 GCA_009781525.1 Coriobacteriia bacterium
CGATGTCCGGATAAATGGTTCCCTGCGCCAGAAAAGCAATGTTCTCGAATAAGCGAGCATGCTCTTCAAAGATAGTAATGAACTCTGCACCGATGATCTTTCGCTTTTCTTCTGGGTCGGACACGCCAACGAGCTTGTCTAGGAAGCGCTCGGTTGCATTGACATAATGCAGGTTGGCATGCAGTTGATTAGCGAAGACTTCGATTACCTGCTCGCTCTCACCTTTGCGCATCAGACCGGTATTGACATGCACGGAGACCAGTTGTTGCCCTATTGCTTTGTGTAAAAGTGCAGCAACAACAGAGCTGTCTACTCCACCTGACAGCGCCAGTAGTACCTGATTCTCGCCTACCTGTTGTTTGATTGCCGCCAGCTGCTCAGCAATGAATGCTTCTGCAAGCTCTGGTGTATTGATACGCTGCATGTCAACAGGTCTCAGGTTCGAACTCATATGTGGCTCCCTTTTTAGCTAAACAGGCGAAATGAAAGAAGGCACTATTCTATAGCATTGGCTGCCTGTTGGGCAGTGAGGAGCCAAGCGACCGTAGTTGGGTCTTTGGTTGAGTCAGGATTGCAGATCAATCACGCAATAACTGTGCAGGTCGAACCTGCAATCTGCTATGTTCGTTGTTTGGCTCCCAAGGCTTTGCTGGCTTTATCTATAACTTTCTGATGCAGCGTATCGACCTCTTCTGAAGTCAAGGTGCGATCGTCTGCGCGATATGACAAGGCAAAGGCAAGTGACTTCTTATCGGCACCCAACCGTGCAGCATCTGAGAAGACATCGAACAGGCGAGCCTCCGCCAGCAGGTTGCCACCAGCACTGTGAAGCACTTGAGACACCTGCTCAGAGTTGACACTGTTATCTACCACTAAGGCGATGTCTCTGCTCACTGCAGGGTACTGCGAGAGTCCAGTGAAATCACGAGCACCTTTTGAGGCTTTTGTCAGCAACTGCAGGTCGAGCTCGAAGGCAATAACTGCAACATCGACATCGAAAGCTGCTGCAACACGCGGATGAATCTCGCCTATCCAGCCCAGCTGGCTGGATCCTGCCAGGACACTTGCTGCCCTGCCCGCTTGCAACCATGAAGCATCATCGGCAGCCAGTTCTTTGAAGCGCAGTCGGTTCAAATTCATCTCATTACCAATGGTCTCAATCACGCCCTTGGCATCAAAGAAGTCTACCGGACGACGACGCTGGTTCCAGGTTGGAGCGCCACTCTCCCCCACCATGACGGCAGAGAGGAGTTGCTTTTCTCTTGGAAGCTTCTGCCCTTCGGTAATAAAGAAGACATTGCCGGTTTCGTAAAGCTGCACGTCAGGGGTTCCATGGTTAATATTGTAGGCAACAGCGCGGAGCAGTCCGGGAATAATAGAGCGTCGCATCACCGACATCTCGGAGCTCATCGGATTAATCAACTCAACCGCTTCCTCATTTGCCGCGAACGGCATCTGGAGGTCGTCTGTGTCAGTCGGTGGAACAAAAGCGTAAGTCATTGCCTCATTCAAGCCCATTGCGCGAAGCAGCATGTTTATCTTGCGCTCCTTGCTTTGCTCATCGGTCAGCAGGCCAATACGCCCACTTCCGGCTGGAAGAGTTGGTTGAATGTTATTCATACCATAGACCCGCAAAACCTCTTCGTACAGATCAACCTCACGCAGCAGGTCGGGGCGAAAAGTCGGCGCAGTCACACTCAGCAGCAATGGGGTCGTAAGTGATGGAGCCACATCGACAATGCAGCCCAGTCTGGTCAGTATGTCCATGATTTCGTCCACCGATATTACGCTACCCACGAATTCAGCGAATTTATCCACTCGGAATGCGATTGTCGGTAGTTCACGTGGAGCCGGATAGCTCTCAACGATTCCCCCAACAAGCTCGCCTCCCGCAATGGCAACAATCAGTTCGGCAGCTCGGGCTGAGAATTCTGCACAGGTTGCATCATCCACACCACGCTCGAAACGCATTGAGGATTCTGACACCAACTTCAAGCGCCGCGAAGTACGACTGGTATGAGCTGTGCTGAAGGTCGCGGATTCCAACAGGATATTCACTGTACTCTCAGTTACTTCGCTGGCTAAGCCGCCCATAACTCCAGCAAGCGCGATAGTCTGGCCTTGCCCATTGTTACTTGGAGCATTGGCGTCTACGATGCAGGTCACATCAGTGTCAAGCCTGCGCTCGACCTCGTCTAAGGTCTGGAAGACTTCACCTGGGTTGGCTGCTCGAACAGTAATGCTGACATTGCCATCTGCATCTTTTGCAAGCGTGTCGTAGTCAAAAGCATGCAGGGGTTGGCCGACTTCGAACATGATGTAGTTGGTGATATCGACGATATTGTTGATAGGTCTGGCACCAGCAGCAACGATGCGTTCAACTAACCAATCGGGTGATGGTTGCACCTTAGCACCCTTGATCAGTTGTGCGGTATATCGCGCTGAGCGGTTGGGGTCAGCGATGTTGACGATAATCGGTGGTTGGGCTTCGGGTGCAAAGGTCGCGGGAGTGGCAACCGCACCGCTATTCTCCCCCAGCCCTATCAGCTCGCTGACTGACGGCAACCTATACTCTTCTGCATAGACTGCAGCAACCTCGCGAGCTATACCGATCATGCTCATACAGTCCGTGCGGTTCGGGGTTATCTCCAAGTCGAGCACAGTATCAGCCAGATTCAGATAGTCTGCAATCGGCACTCCGATCGGAGCGTCGACAGGCAGAATCATTATTCCGTCTGCGTCAGTGCCTAGACCCAGCTCTTGAACAGAGCAGTTCATACCAGATGACTCAAAGCCGCGTATCTTGGACTTCTTTATCGTCAATCCGTTTGGCAGA
>WQXZ01000188.1 GCA_009781525.1 Coriobacteriia bacterium
TCACTTCCGAATGCGTCATTTCCTGCCTTACCTCTTAAGTCAGATCAAGCGCTACGTGGCACCACCCAAAACAACCAGCAGCAGACCCGCCGCCAAGACTTGACCTTCTAGGCGTCTTCGTCCTCGATCGGGTAGCCCTCTTCATCTTTAGCTACGCTGGCTGAAGCAGGAGCATCTTTTAAGACTTCTTCGATGCGCATTGCATCATCCATCATAGTGTCAAGGTAAAAACGCAATTCGGGAGTAGCTCTCCAACCAAGCTTTGCACCCAAGAGACTACGGATGCGTCCTTTAGCAGATTCAAGGCCAGCCATCGCTCTTTCATCAGCCATCCGATCGGCAAGTACATAGACCTTTGCGATGCTGCGGTCACTGCTGACAATGACACCACTGATTGTCAGTGTCTGCAATCTTGGGTCTGACATCTCAAACGTCAGAATGCCGGCCAGCGCTGTCTTCACAGCTTCGTTATTCCTGCGTGATTGTGCATTACCTTGAGCCATACTGCTCTCCTTTTAAATGTTGTCTATGTTCTCTAAAAACAAAAATATACCCACAAGTTGAAAACGCACTAGCTTTCGCGTGCGACCTCCCTGATCCTATAAAGCTCAATGGTGTCGTCAACCTTGATATCCTGAAAACCAGTGATACCGATGCCGCACTCTGAACCGGATTGAACTCTTTCAACATCCTCACGATAGTGCCTAAGTGATTGAACGCTACTCTCAAAGATAATCGTTCCATTGCGAACGATTCGCAGCAGATCGGTTGATCTGACTTCACCAGAGTCAACAAAGCAACCAGCGATATTTCCAGCCCGCGGTACCCGATAGACCTCGCGTACTATCGCCAAACCGGTCTGCTCTTCGATCAAGTCAGGCTTAAGCATACCTATGCGGGCAGCGTTGATATCGTCGATTACCTGATAGATCACGCGATAGGTCTTGATCTCGACCTTCTCCCGCTCAGCCGATAGGCGTGCCTTGGCTTCCGGTCTAACATTGAATCCGATAATCACAGCATCTGACGCAGTCGCCAGTGTTACGTCTGTCTCGGTAATACCACCGACAGCGGAGTGAATCACATTGATCTTGACTTCGCTTTGATCCATCTTGTCCAGTGCGTCTTTTAAAGCCTCAATCGAGCCTTGGACATCAGCCTTAACCACCAGGTTCAGCTCGCTTAAGCCGCCTTCCATCCGAGCAAACAGATCCTCCAGTGAAACATGACTGTCCGCTTGCTGGGCAAAAACGCGCTCACGTAACGACCTTTCTTCAGTCAAGCGACGGGCTTCGCGTTCATCGCTGAATACTCTGAACTCGTCACCAGCAGCTGGAACACTCGAAAGACCTAAAACCTCAACAGGATCAGCAGGTAAAGCCTCACTGACAATATCGCCGACAGAGTTGACCAGTGCTCGCACACGTCCATAGGAAGTGCCAGCTACCAGCATGTCTCCAACCTTTAAGGTACCACGCTGAATCAAAACGGTTGCCACCGGTCCACGTCCCCGGTCAAGTTTAGCCTCGATAACAAATCCCGATGCCTGGGTGTTCGCGTTCGCTTTCAGCTCAAGGTAGTCTGCTTGCAACAGAATCGTCTCAAGTAGTTCATCGATGCCGATCTTCTCCCTGGCTGAAACCTCGACAAACAGGTTCTGTCCTCCCCAAGTCTCGGAGATGATACCGTGCTCCGCAAGCTCGGCGCGAACCCGATCGATGTTTGCGTCCGGTCGGTCGATTTTATTGATTGCCACAACAATCGGCACTTCTGCCGCGTTTGCGTGACTGATAGCTTCAACGGTCTGTGGCATAACGCCATCGTCAGCAGCAACAACCAGTACCACAACATCGGTTACCTTTGCTCCTCTGGCACGCATTGCTGTGAACGCTTCGTGACCAGGAGTGTCGATAAAGGTGATCTGCCTGCCGTCGATATTCACCACGGAGGCTCCGATATGCTGAGTGATTCCGCCTGCTTCGGTCGCTACGACACCCGTTGAGCGAATCGCATCAAGCAGGGATGTCTTGCCGTGGTCGACATGCCCCATAACAGTGATGACCGGCGGACGGGGCAGCAGGTCTTCCAGCGCGTCGACTATCGAAACCGCATATTCTTCTTCAGGTGAAACAAGTCTGACCTTGATCTCCATGTCGTCTGCTATCAGCTCGACAAGGTCGTCACTCATGGTCTGGGTGACCGTCATCATCTCGCCAAGCAAAAACAGGCGCTTGATGATCTCGTTTGCCGGAGTATTGGTAGCTTGTGCTAGCTCACCGACCGTAACCCCACTTGTTACCTGAACAACATCGTCTGCCAACAACTCGACATCGATACCTTTCTCGATTGCCTCTAGCTCTATTCTCTCGCGCGCCTCAGCCTCGCGCCTTTCTTTACGTTTTCGCCGGCGGCCTTCGCCCTCATTGCTCGCAGCCTCGACAGCCGCGCGAGCCTCCGCCAACACCCGGTCACGCTGGAACTGTTCGGCAGCACGAGCCATGCGTAGATATCGGTCTTCCTCGTCCTTATCCATCTGATCGTCATAAGCTGTATAGTCGGCAGGAATTGGGGAGACAATCAACTGGCTTTCTTCGTCACGCCTACTGCGCGAGCGGCTTCTTCCCCTATCGCCTTCATCGCTATCTGATGCTGCACCACGCCTTCTGCCTCTACTGGTTTTGGACTCTTCAGGCTCTGAGTCTGCTGTTTGGGTGGTGCCGACGGGAAGCTCGAACCTGATTTCGCCGGATGCAGCCTCGGGTTGAGCCTGTGATCTGCTGGCTCTTTGCTCGCTATCTCTTTGGCGTCCTCTGCCA
>WQXZ01000189.1 GCA_009781525.1 Coriobacteriia bacterium
CATCCCATGACTTCAAGTACCTATGGATTTGGACAGCTTATCCTCTATGCGCTGGGGTTGGGGCTCAGGGATTTCTACTTGTGTATCGGCGGCAGTGCAACCACAGACGGAGGGTGCGGTATGGCAGCAGCCCTCGGCATCAGGTTTTTGGACGAACAAGGCAGCTGCTTTGTGCCGAGTGGTGCAACCCTGGAGCAAATAGCTCACATAGATATGGACGACCTCGACGAGAGGGTGCAGGCAAGCGATTTTACGGTTATGTGTGATACGGATATCCCGCTCTACGGGCGAGGCGGGGCAGCTTATGTCTACGGCCCTCAAAAAGGAGCAGACTCAGCTCAGGTCAGCTTGCTTGACAGAGGGCTTCGCTCTATGAGCGATGTTTTCCTTCGGACCTTTGATAGTGATTATGCGTTTCGTCATGGTGCTGGAGCTGCTGGCGGCCTGGGCTTTGGCTGTTTGGCTTTTTTGAAAGCCAGACTTGTAAGCGGAATTGATGCCATTTTGGAGCTTTGCGATTTTGAGAAGCATCTTGCAGACACCGACCTCATCATAACCGGCGAAGGGAAGCTTGACGCACAAAGCTTCTCAGGTAAAGCTCTTTCGGGGATCCTGCGTCATGCTAACGGCGTTCCCGTCGTATCAATCTGCGGTATCTGTGACGCTCCGGAAAGCCTGCTGCGCAAACATAAGCTTGCTGTCTACGAAACCAGCGAGGGCGTCTCAATCGAAGAAAGCTTGGAGAATCCAGAGGAATACCTGAGACGAGCTGTAGACAAAGCACTGCAAAGGTACTTCATGCTACACTGAAACGATGATAGTCTTTGGAATATACGGCTTAGTTGGAATCATCAACCTGGTAAGCGCCTTTTTCTTTAAAGAGGGCCTGCGGAAGGTGACGAAATGTCTGTTGATGCCGACTTTACTCGTTTTTTACCTGTTACAAACCGGGCACATCCATTTTGCGGTTGTTGCAGCCATTGTCTTTAGCTGGGCCGGCGATGCCCTGCTTATACAAAAGGAAAAGCCGCTCTTTTTCAGACTGGGACTTGTCGCGTTTCTCCTGAGCCATGTCTTCTACATCATCGCGTTCCTTGACTTAGCAGGAAGCTTTAACTACATAGCGCTAGTGATTTCTGCCGTCGTAGCGATTCCTTTGACCATAATAATACTGAAGAAACTGAACGCCCCGAAACCGATGAAGATACCTGTAGCGGTTTATGCATCAGCAATCATGCTGATGAGCATGGTAGCCCTCCAGCTCATGCTCGCATGGCCCTTCTTCCCCGCGATCTTGATTTTTGCGGCAAGTATAGTCTATATCTACTCCGACAGCTCGATGGCTTATCTACTCTTCAACAAAAAACCAAAGAATTTCAATGTCGTCACCATGATTCCGTACATCATCGCCCAGGGAGGCATAATAATGGGACTGGTACTGGGATTTGGTTGAGAAATCCTTGTTGGGTTAATTCTTCCGCGCCCCTGATGCAACTAATAACCGAGAACTGCCCTATGGTAGCGGCAGTTCCCGTAGAAGAGGCAAGTAAGTTGCCTTATGTCAATAAAAACTCAGACGGTCTGGGTGATGACGGTGTCCTTGGCTAATGCCTCACCAACAAGCTGTCCAAAGGTCACAGAGCGACCATGGCTGATGCCTGGACAATGAACCGGATAGTCAATACCAAAGAAGTCGCCCTGGGCGTTGCCCACTGCGAACAGACCTTGAATAGGGGTATCATCTTCGGTGCAAACCTGCGAATCGTCATTAACATGCAAGCCATGAATGAGCACCAAGACGCTGCAGACGTTGCTGATTGCATAGAATGGAGCTGTCTTGACCTCTGAGAGGAAGCGGGGCGGAACGCTGAAGTCGATGTCTTCGCCCTGCGGAAGCATGCTGTTGTAACGATCCACCGTAGCCTTAAACCTATCAGCAGGAATACCAAGCTGATTTGCAAGGTCGTCGAGGGTATCGGCTTTCCAAACATTCTTGCCGATTGCCGCTTCAAGTGCCTCGGTTTGGCCCTCAAGCAATTTCTCGTACTTGGTAGGCCACTGATTCTGCATATACTGCGCATAATCTGAATCGAATATTGACCACGCTACGTTGTCGGGGGTGTTCATGCGGGCGTTTGTGAGGTAGGGCTCAAAGGGCATCTCTGCACCATAGCGGTCTCCATAAGTATCAACAGCAAGCCAGCACATATAGAACGAGGACAGATTGGTGTTAAAGGAATCAAAGGTGAACTGATGGACCATGGGAGCCGGTGGGCTCTTTGATATCGATGCTCCGGCCCAGCAACCCATGAGAAGCGCGTCGCCGGTGTTCCCTCCAGCCGGTGCATAGACATTTGAGTCGGCACGATTGCAGATAGGCGCAAAAGCATCGATCATTTCCTGGTTGCCACAATTGTCACCCGTAGCCAGGATGACACCCTTCGAAGCGTTGTACTGGGTATAATTGCCATCTTCGCCCCGGGCGATAACACCAGAGATGCCACTCGCAGCATCTCCCACCAGCTGTTCGGCGTGTGTATTGAAGAAGTACTCTGCACCATTATCGAGCGAAGACTTATTGAGGCTCTCGCCAAGATTCCAGTTGACGCTTTTACCATCAGCCCTGTTTGAGCCAGTCTCATCACCGGTGACGAACGACACGGCATCGGGGTAGATCCTCCAGCGCTC
>WQXZ01000190.1 GCA_009781525.1 Coriobacteriia bacterium
CGTGTGAAAGAATGATTTCCATTTCAGGTATTGTAGCAGTAGGTGACGTAATATGCTGCTATACTACTAGTATTATTGCAATTATCTATGCTCATAGTTCAGCAATTCGCGTCTCCAGGGGGCATGAAGCCCACGGAAGACATAGCAATAACAAACTTTGGGGAGCAAACCTCTCGCTCTGCTCCCCAAATCTCGTTCAGTTGTCACCCGCATGTATGCAGCCGCTACCCCGCAGCTCGCGCTGCATCGCCGCGCTGCAAAACCGCGCGTCGGCTGCTCGCGCCGCAGCCCTGTGGCAGCAGCGGCCGCGTGCTCTCGCAGCTACACCTCGCCCAGGTAGCGCTTACGCGAGTGGGTGTAGACTTCCGCGGCAAATGCTGGCGTGAAAGCCCAGGCGGCGTAGAAATCCGCAATCGCCAGCTTTCCTGGCTGGCAATAGTACTCGACGAACTCGCGAGCCAGCTGGCGCTGCTCTTCCTCTGAGGTCGTCTCAGGATCGAACTCGTCCGGAATCACAGCAATGACAATCTGGTCGCCATACTTGTCATAAAGCTTCTTGGTATCGTTCATTGCCTGTGGAGTCCACTGGTCAAATCCACCGTCGATGAAAATCTGAATGCGATCCTCCAGATGCCCGCAAGAGTGTAGAGTAGCAACCCGCCCCTTGCTGTGAATGTGATCAGTCAGACGCTTGATGTACGGTAGAAACATCTCTTCAGCAACCTCATACGAGAAGAAAGGAGCACGCTGAGAGCCCCAGTCATCATGCACGTTGAACCCATCCAGGCCAGGCCAGTACTCGACAAACTTGTCAACCACACGGCAAGCCAGGTCGGTCAGCGCATCGAATAGCTCGTGAACAGCCGGCTTCTGCTCCTCATCGATAACTGCAACAGCTGCACCTTCGAAGTCCATGAAACTGATCAGGCGCTCGAACCAGAAGCCATTAACCAGCGACATCTGCGTGAACATCGACTTGTCCACCTTGACTAACTCAGCCGCACCTGCCCAATCCCAGGCATCGATATCAGGAATAATGATCTTCTCCCGCCAATCGTTGGCATCCTCAAGTAAAGGCGATCCCGGCGCAACAATCGAGCCGCCGACCACATCGACCCAAACCCACTCGATACCGAACGCGTCAACTGTACCCTCACCCATCCAGCCTCTACCTAGCAGCTGATTGTACATCTGGCAACTGAACATGCCCGAATCACCCGGCGCCTGCATCCAATACGGATGCTTGCCGCTATACATCGCATGCCCATTCTCCTTCGTGCTGACAGGCACGTCCTTCAGCGGCGTACCCGGACGACCAAGAAAGCCCGGTAGCTCGCCAACGATATTCAACTCTCTGGGTTCAAATGGAATCTTTCTATTCATTTTCCCACTCCTTTCCTCGCTTCTCCATGCCAATGGCATTACGTCAGATCATTGCCTGACATTGTAGGATAGCCACCCCAGCACACAATAGAATATGGCAGTCTGGTAATCATGTGCCTTCACCTGCCGAATCGAATTCGACATAATGCATTTGCTGGGTTCAAGTCGGCAGAGCATGAAAAAACCCACACCCCTGCGCACAGTAGTACTACTGCTCTTAGGTATCGGGCAGGCAATCACCCCCGCACGTCCGTGGCGCTACTACCCCAGGCTCTCCGCAAGCAATCGCACCAGCTGCTCTTCATCGAGCACTGTGATGCCCAGCTCGATCGCTTTGTCAAGCTTCGAGCCAGCGTTTGTTCCAGCGACAACATAGGATGTCTTGGTAGAAACCGAACTCGAGGTCTTCGCGCCCAGAGCCTTTAGCTGGCTCTCTGCTTCGCTTCGAGTCAGGCTTTCCAGCCCACCGGTCAGAACATAGGTCTGACCAGCTAGCGGTTTAGCCTGGCTGGCGTTACTGGTGCTTCTTGCGCTCGCAGCAACACTCTCCTCGGTCTGGTTCAGTGCGACTAAGCCAGCTGCCTTAAGACTCCGAACCAGCTGATGATTCTGCTCGGTTCCGAAAAACTGGATGATGCTATCGGCGATAACCTGGCCAACACCCTCGATCTCGCAGAGCTCTTCAACTGTTGCGCCTTGTAATGAATCGATTATCGGGTGAACCAGACAGATTGTCTCCGCAAGAGTTTTACCAACGTTTCTGATTCCCAGTCCAAACAGAACACGGCTCAGTGGCTGGCTTTTACTTGCCTGAATCTGCGTATGCAGTTTGCTCGCAGTGGTCTCGCCCAGCAGCACCGGCTCTCTTTCGTAGTCTCCAGTTGCCTCGCGCCTCTCAGGCGTCAGTGAGCGTGCGTACTTCTGCTCGCCGGTAGGCAACTCAGCCAATTGATCAACTGTCAAAGCATAGAATCCGGAAGCATCCCGCAGCAGATCGGCTTCGACCAGCTTCTCGATTATCTTGGTGCCCATACCCTCGATGTCCATAGCTCCCCGACTGACCCAGTGCGCCAGGCGTTCGTGCTGCTGGGCTGGGCATTCGGCGGACAGACAGCGATAGGCGACGCTATCCTCATCGCGAACCACTGGCGATTCGCACGAAGGACAGCGATCCGGCATGATCCACGCCTGCGAATCAGCAGGTCGGAGCGACATAACCGCCGACACCACCTCGGGAATCACGTCTCCCGCCTTGCGAATAATGATGGTGTCCCCAACGCGC
>WQXZ01000191.1 GCA_009781525.1 Coriobacteriia bacterium
AAAACTTCATTTTTTTAGTGAACAACTACAGTTTCAAGCTTGCATTTATTTCGTTCATAAACCTGAGCAAGCAAAGTATGTACTCATTGCTGTTTGCAGGGTATCTTCTTTTTGCTGGACTTCTTCATATCGTGATAACGCCTCGTCATTATCAACAGGCAAGAAAAACCGCATCAAGCTACTCACTACTAGAGTGGGATCAAACAGCGCAGCAGTATTCCAGTAATGCTACCCGCGGAGGTAGCCTGTATTTGGATAAGGACGAAAAAGTGGTGGCAACCCCAACCTATATCATTAGCGTCCGTGATTACATAGATGTTGTTCGATTCGACGAAATAATATGGATATATAGAAAGATGAAGGCTCTCAAAAGGTACGAACAGTACTCAGTCTTCACAATAATTACCAGAAATGGTCGTAAGATAAGAATTATCAGCGGTAGAGCTGAGGACTGGGAAATTGTTAAGGGCGATGAAGCATTGATTTATAGATCAGTACAAGCAAATAACCATGACGTGTTGGTGGGGTACCATGGTGACGAAAAGAAGCAGGCAAGAACACTAATCAAAGCATTTAAGAACGATTCATCATATATGAGATGATGATCCTGACTACTAAAGGATAAAGCGTTGAAGGAGCACTAGAAGAACTGAAGCGATAACTCCAAGTGTGGTTCATAAGTACGCAGAGGAACAAGAGGCTGAGAGTCAAATTACCATAATTTAATGCTGTGCAGGAATAACCGGTAGAATAGAAATAGTTGTCAGCAAGAAAGCGAGGCACGAGCTGTCACTAAATGAAGCATCAGCGCAAAAGCAAATCAGTTTTTGGCTGTTGCCGATAAACGTGCTGCGGAAGACCTGTAAGATCAAGACGGCTTCCACAGCAAGGCTCTACTCCATATGGCTCAAAATAAAACGAGCTAAATCAGTGTCACTCATCACACCATTTGCTTGTTCAAGTCCAATTCGCACTATCTCTGCGTCGCTAAAAGTAGCAGAGAGCTTATTTAGGTCAAGCAAGACCAGCATTACATATGTACCAATGCGTTTGTTACTGAGACCTTCATCTAGCAAGCCATCTGCACCACCTGTCTCACGAATTAACTGCGCATGTAAACGCTTTACCTGCTCCGTGCTTAGAGTAATCATTTAGCCAGCTCTTCAAAAGCTGCAATGTGATTCCTCAGGATACGTGTTGCTACTGAGTCAACGTCTTCATCGTTTGCTGTTGTATTATTTAGCAATAGGCTATAGTCGATTAGAACGTAGCGAGGTGCATTGTTTTTAAGAATGATGGCTGTACCTTTTTCGTCAACAAGCCTAGCAACTTTTGAAAAGTTTTGGTTTGCTTCGGTAATTGAAACAAGGTTTCCGTATTCACATTCATGTCGATATCCTTTCGCCAATTTTCATGTCCATTACAGGCGAAATACATCCTAATATGTTAGCTTACTTGAGACAAAGAGAATCGAGCTGTTTGCTACAGAAGATGCTTTGATTATTATGCTTTCCGACCAATCCAAGCCTGGCAACTGCTTATGACCAGCTTTTTCTCACTCATCGCCACAGCCATGCTATGCATATCCGATAGCCAGAC
The DNA here is from genome assembly GCA_009781525.1 of Coriobacteriia bacterium. Lineage (GTDB taxonomy): Bacteria > Actinomycetota > Coriobacteriia > Coriobacteriales > UBA8131 > WQXZ01. The sequence continues at coordinate 1,600 of WQXZ01000191.1, forward strand.
CAACCAGGAGCATTGCTGATGTTAGCCCAAGTAGCCCCAAAAAGAATGGCCAGGCGCGGCGGATCCATTGTCCATAACTTAGCCCACTGAGCGAGAGAGCTATCAGTAAAGCTGGGTTGGTGGGGTATAAAACGTTGGTGAAGCCATCTCCGAAAATGTAAGCGATAACAGCCAGCTGCCTGGAGATGCCAATCAGATCTACCAGTGGGGTTAGCAGTGGTACCAGTAAAAAGGCCTTGGCTGATCCAGATGGAATGGCAAACTCCAACAGCATAACCAACAGGTAGATACCAAGAATTGTCAGCCAGCCTGGCTTGTCTGCAAGATAGGTGCTGGCGTAGTAGATTATAGTGTCAAGCACATGCCCTTCAGTCAGCATGAAACTGATTGATGATGCCATCAGAACCAGTAGAGCACCTGGAGCGATAGCCTTCGTTCCGCCCAGAAACCACGATGACCACTGACGCAGTCCGCAACCGGTGAGCAGGGGAGCGATAATTCCACAGAGTAAAAAGGTCAGGGCGCAAACAGGAAATACCAAATTAGAAAGCCCAGGTACAGGAACTACACTGCAGGCGATAATCGCAGCAATACCGATAACGAACACGACAACGAAAGCTCGCAGTGCTTTTGGCAGCAGTGGGTTTTCGACCAGTTCTGCTGAATCTGCAGCGCTGGGTGTGATTTTATCCACATGGCTTAAGTCGGGCTCGGGTGTAGAATTGCTTGCATCTGTGGTCGCCAGCGTTGCACGCTCACATCGACGAGCGTTTGACAGCAGAAATGCCATCAGCATGGCGTAGACCAGAGCAAAGGCGATGAGGCGAAACCAGGCACCGGAGAAAATCGGCAGACCGGCGATGGTCTGGGCGATTCCGGTGGTGAAGGGGTTCATGACGCCGACTGCGAATCCGCAGCCAACGGCAAGCAAGCTCATGCCAACGCCCAGAAAGCGGTCCCAACCCAGGCGAAGCGAGAGAGCGACAACGATTGCAGTCAGGGGAATAACCTCTTCGAAGGAGCCGATAAGAGAGCCAAGGGTCATAAAAATCAGCGGTAGAACAA
>WQXZ01000192.1 GCA_009781525.1 Coriobacteriia bacterium
AAGTTAAAACAGTTATTCGCCAGTGCCAGCAATTGCTGGCACTGGCGAATAACTGTTTTAACTTGCTTGCGCGACGCAGATACTTGCCCGTGCAACGCAGAAACATCACTATACATTTTATTGCCTCCTTCTTGCTTTTCTAGTGAGTGCTTTTCTCCTCAGCGCAATCACAATCATCGCAATCGCATACTTCACCCGGCATGCACCATGCAGTGTGATCGGTGTGTAGTAGATGATGCGATTTCTCTGAAAGCGGAGTTTTCAAGAACTCTTCATAAATCAGTGCAACGGATGGATTCTCATGTGAGAAGCGATATTCGTTTCTCTGGTCCAAGCCGTATAGAACCTGGCCACGGATGTAGGGAGCAGCCAGATTATCAGTGTATGGCTGGCCGCCACCGTTGACGCAGCCACCTGGGCAGGTCATGATCTCGACGAAGTCATACTCAACCTCACCAGCCTTGATGGCCTCCAGTAGCTTTCTGGTGTTAGCCAGGCCGCTGGCAACAGCAACGCGAACTTCTCCAGCGCCTGGTACTTCGAAAGTGGCCTCTTTCCAACCGTCAAGGCCGCGAACGTTGGCAAATGCGTCGGGATCAGGATTCTCGCCCGTTACCAGGAAGTAGGCACTACGCAGTGCGGCTTCCATTACACCACCGGTAGCACCGAAGATCTCAGCAGCACCGGTTCCGATACCCAGAGGGCTATCCAGCTCGATTTCTGGCAGCTTAGCAGCGTCAACGAACTCGCTCTTCAACAGGCGAGTCAGCTCGCGTACGGTCAGAACCACATCAACATCGCGACCGGCTCCGGCATCTTCGAACACGGCAATGTCGCACTCATGCTTCTTGGCGGTACAGGGCATGATAGAGATGCAGCGGAGCTTATCAGCGTCTAAGCCTGCGTGGTCGGCGAAGAATGACTTTGTCACGGCGCCGAACATCTGCTGGGGTGACTTGGCTGTAGAGAGATTCGGAATGAACTCAGGATAGAAAGCCTTCACAAAGCGCACCCAACCAGGGCAGCATGATGTGAACATCGGCCACGAATACTGATCGCGGTGGGTGAAGCGCTCGATGAACTCGCTGCCTTCTTCAACAATCGTCAGGTCGGCGGTGAAGTCGGTATCGAAGATGTAGTCAAAACCTACCCGTTTCAATGCTGCAGCCAGACGCTGCACGGAAGCATCGTCATAGGAAAGACCCAGCTGCTCGCCCCAGGAGGTACGGGTAGCAGGGGCAATCTGGATGACAGTGGTCAGTTCGGGGTCGTCGACGAAAGCCATTACCTTGTCGGTATCATCACGCTCGCGTAGAGCACCAACCGGGCAGCGCACGATGCACTGGCCGCACAGGGTGCATTTAGAATCCTCGAACTGTAAGCCATCGGTAACACCGATAGTTGTACGGGTTGCGCGATTCTTCAAGCCCCAGATGTCAGCGGACGTTATGTCCTGGCAGACCTTGATGCAGCGCATGCACTTGATGCACTTGCCGGCATCACGAATCAGCGGACTATCGATATCCCACTCAAAGGGCTCGATATTCTGCTCGAAGCGTTGGTCGATGATGTTCAGGTTATTAGCCAGAGCACGCAGCTCACAGTCGCCTCCGCGCACACAACTGGCACACTGAATATCATGCTCTGAGAGGATAAGTTCAACGTTCAGCTTTCGGGTCGCCCTGGCTTTTGCACTGTTGGTCAAAATGACCATGCCGTCAGCGACAACATTGTTGCAGGCGGCGACCAGCTGGTCGCTTCCTTCAATCTCTACGCAGCAGACGCGGCAGGCACCACAGTCATTTATTCCCCAATGAAAGCAGAGGGTCGGTATCTTGATACCCAGAGCCTGGGCAGCAGCAAGAATGGTCATATCATCAGCTACAGTGGTAGCCTTGCCATTGATGGTCAGGTTAACTTGTTTTACCATGATTTGGACCTTCCTCCCTGCAAAGCACCTAGACCGAAGTGGTCACAGCGTAGACAGCGGTTAGCTTCTTGCAGAGCCTCTTTGCCATTCAGAGGGCATTCGGTTGCGATGAAGTTTCCAGCCAATTCTTCAGGAATCGACTCTTTCATGTTGGCGCGCCCGCAATATGCTTTGCCTTTGGCAAGAGCAGCGGGAATCTCAACATCGACACTGATCGTGTGGTCAAAGCCCAGATAGTCATCGATGTTTTTGGCAGCAGCCTTACCTGCGGCGATTGCCATAATGGCAGAAGCCGGGCTGGTAACGCAGTCGCCACCAGAAAAGACACCATCGATGCCGATTACACTGCCGTCATTTTCTGTCTTAATCTGGCCGCGATCAACCGGTAAGCCAGCTTCTGCGAAAACTGCAGAGTCGATTACCTGGCCGATTGCCAGCACTAAAATGTCACATGCGATGGTGTATGGCTCAACATCAAGCGCAACTGGTCTCGGCCTGCCGCGATCGATCTCGCCAACCATCTGCGGTTGGACGGTCAAGCCAGTGATACGCCCATCTTGGGTCTCAATAGCTGCCGGAGCAAGTAGTTCAAGCATCTCACAACCCTCAGCGCGAGCCATCTCGATTTCTGCTGGTAGAGCAGTCATGTCAAGTACGCGACGACGGTAGACGATACTGGAGCTCTTGGCACCAAGGCGCAGCGCGGTTCTAGCAGCATCCAT
>WQXZ01000193.1 GCA_009781525.1 Coriobacteriia bacterium
GTCAAGGTCCACACGCTCATTGGCATCGCCGGTATCGCCTGCGTCAAACCAGTGAATAGCGACGATGATGTTATTGTCAGAGCTCTCTGGTTCGCTTTCATTAAAGTGGATGCTTAGAACTGTACCGTGTGGAAGAACACCAACCGTTTTCTTACCAGATGTATAAAGCGGGTATGCCACGTTGCTGGGAATGTAGAAGCTTTTGCCTGCAAGATGTGCGAATCGTTTCTGTAGCTCTGCCTGTATCGGTTCGATTCTTTGCTGCAATGTTTCTATTGACTGCATGCTGGTGACTTTGGTCCAGACGGAGCCGTTTCTAATCATATAGTTGCGAGGTAAATCGATTTCTGATGTTGTGGCTATGGAATATGTAAATGAGCGAATAAATAACAGGTATTCCCAGGTTTTCATAAGCTGTGCGTCGGAGGCTTCTTGCACTGCTCTCTCGATATCTTCGAGCGTGATAGTCGCGTCGCAGACGTTCTGCAAAACGTTATGTGATAGCGGCCTGTGATGCTTATCCGCAAGTTTAGAGACCTTGTTGATGAAAGCGTTAATAGCCTTATCTTCATCTGTCGCTGCCTTTATTTGTTTCATAGACAGCCAATATTCGTGATAGCGATGATAAGACTGAGCCAGGATGCGCCTGTCTAATTCTTTTGTAGCTCTTAAGATGTAAGCTGCTCCTGTGGCACTGTTTGCCCAGGCTTTAAGAAGCTCAATGACATTTCTATTCTTGATCAGCAGCGTTTTGCCGGTTGCCAAGAAAATGCAGTATCGCAAGAACTCGTCAGCCTCATAGGGAATAAGCTCCAGCGTATCGTAGAGCCTGATCTTAAGTTCCCTATTAGGCAGGTTGGAGATTTCTACTTCTGTTGTGTTAGGTAGATAGTGTTTATAGAGAATCGCAAGATCGTAGAGTACTTTATCTGATAGCCCCATATTCTGATGAGCCAGTGTGGTGATTCGTTCTCTGATCTCTGCGGGGTCAAACGGTCGGATAACAGTTAGCTTCATCCCTTGGATTATCTCTGGTATCTCTGAAACTTCTGTAGGGATAAACACTGCTTCCCGGTCGTAGCTTCCGAAAAGCTCCGCTCCGTAGGTGGTGAAGTAATGCAAAAGCTGCTGGTAGATCAGTGTCATATAGTCTGTGTTCTCAACGGTTGAAAATGACTTGTGAAATGTACCTGTTAAGTTTTCGATATTGATGCCCCAAATACTGATAGCAGCATTTGTAGTGGTTTCGCTGATTGCATAATCACGTAAATCAGCAGCAATCAGTGACTCGTAAAGCAGTTGTTCTACCTGCTGCCGATCGTATTCATCCTGGTTTTGGTCAACAGTAATGTCCCACCCTTTGAAGAGACGCATGACAGCGCTGATGACATCTATGTCCATGTCGTAACTCCTTTTGTATAGGTGTCGGGCGGGCGGTAAACTTCGAAATAGTAAGGAACCGCCTTTGCCCGACGAAAGGACTGATCATTTGCGGAGAATAAAAAAGGTATCGCTGCTCTAACCACCTGAGCTACTGCCCCGAGTTGCTTGTAAAAGGGGCAGGCAGGACTCGAACCTGCGACCGCGATGTATCAAGGTAAGGAATCCTCTATGCAAATGAACAACCGCAAGTAGTATAGAGCAAGTTTTCTATAGGTTTTAGATAGATTGTCTGACGCTTTGTCAGACAATCAGCATTCTTATTGGCTTTGGAGCTTGTCTTCGTGTTGTTTTCGTGCAACATATGCAAATTGCATAAAGTAACGCTCAATGCTGTCTGCTTCGCTTTCAAAAGTATCATCAAAGAAGAGTCGAAGAAACTCGTTTCGAGCCCTTAACACCTCTTTGGTTCTATGTGATTTTTCTGCAACCAACTGCTCGGTAGTTGCAGCAAAAAGATCAAGCGCTCGAACCAAAGCTCGTTCGTATCTTTTCTGGTCGTTTACTCTGAACGCTTTTATCGTTCGCCCGACCTCGGAGCCGATGTTCCCCATTTGCTCATAGATGCTTAACTGAGCCCATCGTTCTCGATCAGTCCGATAATCACTCATATACAACCTCATCAATTATCTCGCGAATCAGTTTCTGAATCTCTATAGATTCTACTGAGCGTGATCTGTTTCCCTGTGCAGGTCTAATGTTAATCATAGAGTCAAACTCTACAAAGCTGTCACTTCCGTAGTGCTCTGGATATAAATTGATTCCCCAAAGGTCTGATTGATTGGAGCCTCTTCCAAGTAGATACAGCTCTTCGTCAGTATGAAGCCCAGCATCAACAACAACGAGCCTCATCTCAATATCGACAACTGCTTTCACCAGTTCGTCAAACATCTTTTTTGACATCTCTGTTAGCTCGGTTAGGCCAATAGTCTCAACTAACTTCATTTTTCTCCCAGCCATTGAAGGTAGTGTTTGCAGGTCAGCTCAACAAAGTGAGCCATTGGTTCTCTTTATTGAACTGGTGGAGATGAGGGGACTCGAACCCCCGGCCTACACGTTGCGAACGTGTTGCTCTCCCAGCTGAGCTACATCCCCAGACCGATTCGTACATCCTGCCGAAGCAGGAGCGATGGATATCTTACTACATCAAGCCACAAAAATGACCCCTATGATCAACCCCTTAATCAATCA
>WQXZ01000194.1 GCA_009781525.1 Coriobacteriia bacterium
CGCACTGATACTGCCTATCATCTCACCTTCGAAATCGATGCACCACTGGTAGTAGGCGTTGTTGCTGTAGGTTGCTACCCAGTTCTCGAGCAGCGACCGTGTAACAGAGATATCACCATGCGGCTCCCAGGTCATATAGCGTGAGACCCGCTCATCGTCAGCCCAGTTGCGAAACATCGCTTCGGCATCGTCAACAGTAAAGCGCCTAAGTGTCAACCGCTCAGTCGTAATAGTTCGTGTGCCGCGATGTATCATTCTTCCTCCTGAAGCATTAGCGCGAAATAGCGATATCAGGCTACTCCGCATTTTGTCCAGCATTCGTCTCATGGTGCTCCCCTGTATCGAACCCTGCCCACTCAGGTCAGCCGCAAGCCTGCTCGTTCGCTGATTTCGCAAGCCGTACTCGCTGACCTTTTTGTTCAGAACAGTTTACTCCCCTTTTATCCAATATATCTGGATAAAACCACGCTTGCTCAGCCGTATGACCCGTTCTCCAGGCAAAAAGCCGCATAAAGCGGAATGGTTCGAATCGAATCACTAATCCCGAAATTCGCCTGCAGCAAGCGAATCGAGTATGGTGGTGAATAGATTTTCGCATAATAGCTTAAATCCCCAAAAACTCCGAAGTAAACCGGGATCGTTCATATACAGCTTAGAAAACCCATCTTTCTCATACCCACACAATGGCATGTGTGGTATTTCTACAGTATTACTCTTTAAGAGTAGTCCGCTTGATGTTAGCCAGTTAAGCGCTGACCATCTGCTTCACGGCTTCGGGCAGGCCACCTGAACAAAGATAGGTTCTATAAAGCTCGAGCGCCTTATCATGCAGTGGCTTGACCATTTGCTGCCCTGTCTAGCAGCAGTACCTGATTTCAGCAACCAGACTTTCCTGGCCAAGTGACCAGAAAAACTCTTCGATATCCATCGGGTACATGTAGAGAAGCTCGACTTTTCTAACAGGAAAAGCATTATTGAACCGCTATATCTTTACTCCCAGCAAAGACCCTGCACAGATTATGTTGTATGAAATCTCACTTTCTGCAAAATACTTCAGTGCTGAGATAAGCTCTTCGGACTCTTGTACTTCATCGAAGAACAATACTGCCTTGCTGAACTCAACACTGCGACCGATTATCAGTTCCAGTCGTCGGACTTTGTCGGCTGTGTTTATGTCTTCTCTGAAGAGAGCGACTATATCGGCTCTGTTAAAAGGTTGAAGTAATGATAGTCATCATTTTTCTGTCTTTCTAATGAATGATTTTCCACGTTATTTATTGTTCTTATCCTAGACAATTCCACGTTTTTAGGCGCTATTGTAGTCCGATTCTCACGTTTTGGAGAATTTGCCTTGTAGTACAATGCGCCGACTGCGCACCTCACCTTGAAAAAGTAACCCTGGTGCGCAGTATTCGGTTTGTATTTACCGCCGCTGACTAGCGACTAGAAGATCGTGACGGTTCCCTCTCGTCTGGGACCACGGTCGCGATATGGTTGGCTGTCATCGTGGTAGCCAAAATAGCAAGCACAATAAGCAGTGTAGCCTTCCGGAATCCCATACTTGGTCTTATTAGTGGCGCCATTCGAGCCTTCAAAGAAATCACGGTTAACAAAAAAATCCCAGCCTGTTCCAAGCCCAAATGAAGCAGCTGCAAGCAACATATTCTGCATTGCCAAAGGAGCGTCGATGTGCGCACACATCTCGTTACTGTCAGCTGAGACGATAATCATAATCGGCGCAAAGCGGGTGCGCTCAGCAGAATCGGTTTGCGTTGTTGGTGGCGCTGGTGTAGCCGCTGCGGCTGCCTCCAGCAAATCAAGCCCAAAAGACTCCATAGCCTCTGGAGTCTTAATTACTGTGAAGTGCCACGGCTGCCTGTTCATACCAGTCGGGGCGATCTTCCCGCACTCCAGGATAGTCTCCAGTATCTCATCGCTTACCGGCTTAGGCGTAAAAACCTTATAGCTTCGGCGCTTAACCATAATGGTCTCAACAACTTCATTCGTCAGCATAATCTCTCCTCCTCATGCTTTTTGAAATGCGTCCCTTCAATAACAGCTCGCTGGTTATGTACTCATTCATAATATGTCCACTACCATGAAGATTTTAACGGTTTTCTCTACTTCCACTACCTGATAAACCAGTCGAAAGAACAGGTTTGGAAGAAAAGAGGCCGAGTGCCTAAAGGAGCTGGCAAAAACTTCGGTGGGAACATCCTTTTCCTTGCGCGCTCTTTCCTTTGAAATCAAACAGATCATAAAGCGCATCGCATTTACCGAAGAGCAGGTCGCAAGTCTTGATGCAGAGATCAAAGAGGTGCTTGAGCAGACAAAAGGCAAGTGGCTTGTCACCATCCCTGGCATTGCAGAGACTCTTGCCTCAGCGATCGCCGGAGAGATCGGAGATGCCAGTCTTTTTGAAGACGAGCACAAGCTGATAGCGTTTGCCGGCATGGATCCTTCCAAGTTCCAGTCTGGAGACTTCGACGGCGACAAGGGCAAGATGTCAA